>JANNCX010000066.1:0-4455 GCA_031387145.1 Salinibacterium sp. | reverse complement strand
CATCGCTAGCACTGCGCCGAAGGTCACGAGTCCGGCCGGCAACCCGACCGCGAGGCCGGCGAGGAGAAGGATCAACCAGCCGACCGCACTTGCAATCAGTGCGATCTGTGCGACCCGGTTGTTCACGGCACCGAACCCGAGAATGCCTAGGCCCACCGCCATCGCGGCGTAAGCGAGCAGAGTGAGCCACGGCGCGGCAATGCCGAGCACGGGGAGTAAGACAACGAGTACGAAGAGTGCACCTGCGACGATGAACGCTATGCCAGCGGCGGAACGGCGTGAACGTGAAACGGTAGCCATGTTGTTCTCCTGAGTTTGAGTGGATCTACATCGATCTGGTGCAATTGTGGTGCCTACGGTCGCGTGCCGGAAGTGCCAATAGTCCCGAGGAGCATTAGCGCTGTGAAGCGTTCGCCCACGTCCAGTCCGCGACTTCGGGGATGTCCTCGCCGTGTTCACGCGTCCAGGCGCGCGCGGCGGTGCGTGCATCCACCATCAGCTCACGCAGGCCCGCCGCACTTGTAGCGAGCCCGGGAACCCGATCGATCACGTCCATCACGAGGTGGTAGCGGTCGAGGTCGTTGAGCATGAGCATGTCGAACGGCGTGGTCGTTGTGCCTTCCTCGATGTATCCGCGCACATGAAGATTGTCATGACCCGTTCGTCGATAGGTGAGTCGGTGGATGAGCCACGGATACCCGTGGTACGCAAACAAGATCGGCTTGTCGCCCGTGAAGATCGCGTCGAACGCCTCGCCCGACAGTCCATGTGGATGCTGGCTGTCGTCCTGCAGACGCATCAAGTCGATCACGTTGACAACTCGCACGCGCAGTTCGGGCACGTGCTCGCGCAATAGTGCAGCGGCGGCGAGTGCCTCGATCGTCGGGACGTCACCCGCACACGCGAGCACGATGTCTGGATCAAGGCCTTCGACCTCGGTGCCCGCCCAATCCCACACGCTAATGCCGCGCGTGCAATGCTCAACCGACTCGGCCATGCTCAGCCAGTTCGGTCCAGGTTGCTTGCCAACGACAACGACGTTGATGTAGTTCTGCGATCGCAAGCAGTGGTCATAGGTAGACAAGAGCGTGTTGGCGTCGACCGGGAGGTACACGCGTACGACATCCGCCTTCTTGTTGATGACGTAGTCGATGAACCCGGGATCCTGGTGACTGAAGCCGTTGTGGTCTTGGCGCCACACGTGAGAAGTCAGAAGGTAGTTGAGCGACGAGATCGGCGCTCGCCATTCGATTTCGCGCGTTACCTTGAGCCACTTGGCGTGCTGATTGAGCATCGAGTCGATGATGTGAATGAATGCCTCGTAGCAATTGAACAAGCCATGCCGACCGGTGAGCAAATAGCCCTCGAGCCAGCCCTGACACTGGTGCTCAGAAAGCATCTCCATGACCCGCCCGGTTCGAGCGAGGTGCTCATCGACGGGCCAGATCGCCGAACCCCATTGCTTGTCGGTGGCCGCGTAGACGCCTTGGAGCCGGTTCGACGCGGTTTCGTCCGGGCCAAAGATTCGAAAGTTGTCTGGGTTCATCCGAATGACGTCGGCGAGCCAATCGCCGAGCACCTTCGTCGGCTCGCCCAACGTAGATCCCGGCGACGGAGCGTCAAGGCCGTACTCGCGAAAGTCCGGCAGAGTCAGTTCGCGCCGAAGAAGTCCCCCATTGCCAAACGGGGTCGCGCTCATCCGCAAGTCTCCATCCGGGGCTTGCCGGGAGATGGATGCGACGGGTGCACCCGCCGAGTCGAAGAGCTCTTCCGGGCGGTAGCTGCGCATCCAGTCCTCGAGAATCCGCGTGTGAGCCTCGGTGTCGCGGGCGTTCGGGAGCGGCACTTGGTGCGCGCGCCACGTGTCCTCCACGGGTAGTCCATCGATCTCCGTGGGGCAGGTCCACCCCTTCGGCGTGCGCAGGATGATCATGGGCCACTGCGGTGTGCCTTCGAGAGTGCCATCCGCCGCAGCCTGCTTGATCGCCGCGATCTCGTTGAGCACCGTGTCGAGAGTGTGGGCCATGCGCGCGTGAACGAGCAGCGGGTCTTCGCCGTGAAAACCGCCCGAGACGATGTGCGGGCTGTGCCCGTAGCCGCGCATGAGATCGAGCAATTGTTCCTCGGGGATGCGCGCGAGCACCGTCGGGTTGGCGATCTTGTATCCGTTGAGGTGAAGGATGGGCAAGACGACACCGTCGTGCAGCGGATCGATGAACTTGTTCGAGTGCCACGCGGTAGCGAGCGGCCCAGTCTCGGCCTCACCGTCGCCCACGACGGCAGCAACCAGAAGGTCCGGGTTGTCGAACGCAGCGCCGTACGCGTGTGACAAGGAGTACCCGAGCTCGCCGCCCTCGTGAATCGAGCCGGGAGTCTCCGGGGCCACGTGGCTAGGAATACCACCGGGAAACGAAAACTGGCGGAACAACTTGCGCACGCCGTCTTCGGTCTGCTCGATGCCGGGATACACCTCGGAATACGTGCCGTCGAGCCACGCGTTCGCGACCATCCCCGGCCCACCGTGTCCGGGCCCTGCAATATAGAGCGTCGCGATCTTGCGCTCTCGGATGATTCGATTGAGATGGGCGTAGATGAAGTTGAGGCCCGGCGTCGTTCCCCAGTGGCCGAGCAGTCGCGGTTTGACGTGCTCTCTCACGAGCGGCTCGCGGAGCAGCGGATTGTCAATCAGATAGATCTGGCCGATCGACAAGTAGTTCGCGGCCCGCCACCACGCATCGAGGTTCGCTAGATCTTCGCCCTCGAGCGGTTCGGCGTCACGGAGGTCCCACGCATGCACAGTGTCCATTGGGCGATTCTCGCGGCTTGCGCACGAGCGCGTTAGTGCTATTGGTCCCGTCGGGGCGACCGTGTTCGACCTGCAACACTGGGTGGCATGACCCGTCGCGTGATTGTGTTCGTGCTGCTATTGGCGATTGCCGCGATCGTGGCGTGGTACTTCTACTCGACACAACAGGCGGACTCGACGGCGACGGTCGTGGGCGACGGCACAGGCATCCCGAGCGAAACCTCTGCACCGCCCGCTGACGACGGCTCAGGCATCCCGAGCAGTGCAACCCAAGCAACGATCGAATACGTGCACGACGGCGACACAGTTTTTCTCACCGACGGTCGCAAAGTGCGTTTGCTCGGTATCAACACTCCTGAGATCGGTGACGACCGCGAGTGCTACGGCGACGAAGCGACAGCCGAACTTCGGCGCATGCTGCCCGAGGGCTCGCTCGTATGGGTGCTGAGCGACACCGAGGAGCTCGACCAATACGGTCGCTCGCTGCTCTTTATCTACACGAATGCCGGCACCAACGTAAATCTCGAGCTGCTCGAATTGGGCGCGGCCGAGGTCGAAATGTACGACCCGAATTGGCTCTTCGAAGGCGAGCTCGAGCAAGCGCAAGCGGATGCGCGCGCGGCCAACCTCGGGCTGTGGGGCGCGTGCCGCTAGCGCGGCCGTGCGACGATTACCCATGCTCAACCCGGACTGGCCGTTCACTCCGCTCGTGCTGTGGGTCGCCCTCGCGGGTGTGCTCGCGTTGCTCATCGCGCGCACCGCGCTCAGGGACCGCCGGCAATATGCGCGGTTCAAGCTCTACCGCACGACAGCCAAACGGCAAGCGACCTACCGCATGTGGCTCCGCGACTCGTTCGTGTCGATCGGCGGCACGGCCGTCGCGATACTGCTTCTCGCCGGCGCGTACATTGCCCCGCTCGTGCAGGAGTTGACGACGTGGCCGGTCGTGCGCGACATCCGGGGCTTCGTCATTCATGACACCGAGGTTGCCGTGAGTGTGCTCGTCGCGGGGCTCCTTGCGTTTGGGATTCTCACCCTCGTGGGCATTCTTTCTGCGCGCAAAGACAAGGAGGTGCCGACGATCGGGGACATCGCCGCGATGCTCCCGCGAAATCGGCAGGAGCTGCGGCTTGGCGCGCTTCTGAGCATCAACGCGGGTGTCGTCGAGGAATTGCTTTTTCGGCTGGCACTACCCGCGCTCATTTTCGGCGCTACCGGGAGCGCAGTCGGTGCCGTGCTCGCGAGCGTGCTGTTGTTCGGCGCGATGCATGTCTATCAAGGCGTTGCTGGAATCATTGGGACGACCATTGGCGGGGCGCTGTTCATGCTGTTCTACGCCGTGTCGGGCACGATCGTGCTGCCGATCCTTGCGCACGCACTCTTCGACTTGCGCTCGCTCGTGCTTATTCCCGTCGCGGTATACGGCGTGCACAAGATCGACGGAACGGTGCCGGTTCGCGTCGTTGGAGGAGAGTTAAGCACCGAAGATCGTCACGAGGAGGGTGTTCGCCCAGGCGATGAGCTCGGCATCCGCTAGATCCGACGGCATAGGCACTATGACGGCCGCGCCTTGCGCGAGGTAGCGCGAACCCGGGTACATGCGCTGCAAACGCACTTGAATCGAGTCGGCGAGTTCGGCGGGCGCGACG
>JANNCX010000065.1:0-6003 GCA_031387145.1 Salinibacterium sp. | reverse complement strand
CGACTTGGTGACCCGGCTCCTGAACGGGAACGTTGCTACTCATTAGGACACCCGAATTCTTGGGTCGAGACCCACATATGCAAGGTCAGCGATCAAGTTGAAGAGGATGGCGAGCCCACCCGTCACGAGGAAGAACGCCATGACGGGGTTGGGATCGACCTTGTCCAATCCGTTTTGGAATAGGGCACCCATTCCCGACCAACCGAACACGCGCTCCGTGATAACGGCACCACCGATGATTCCACCGATGTCGAACGCGACGATCGTCGCGATCGGGATGAGCGCATTGCGGAAGGCGTGGCGAACGACGACCGTGCGGTTCGTGAGCCCCTTCGCTCGCGCCGTTCGGATGTAGTCCTGATTCATTACCTCAAGGAGGCTCGCGCGCGAGTATCGCGTGTACGTCGCGAACGAGATGAGGATGAGCGCCATGGTCGGCAAGAGAAGGTGAGTGAAGAGGTCTACGCCGTGGACCCAAATCGAGCCCTCGAGTCCCGGAGTTCCGGATCCGATCGTCGCGATCGGCCGACCCTTGATTCGGTCGGAATTGACGTAGTCATCCCACACTTGCATGTGTCGGTCAAGCGTGAGCACGGCGGCCGTGATGAACCCGACGATCGCTGCGGTGCGAGCCACAGGGCGACGGTCCACGCCACCCATGAACCACCCGATGACCCCGCTGCCCACCACGAGCAACACACCGAAGAGCACCCACACGAGATAGGACATCCCGCTCGTGAAGTTCATGAACGGGTACCACACGGCGATACCGACTGCCGCGACGACGAGGGATGCCTTGAGGGCGCGACGGTTGCGAAGGCCCGTAGAAATTGCTGTGACTCCAAACGCAGCGCCGACGAGAGTGATCGTCACGCCCACAATGCCGATATGGGGGGTACTAAACCAGTCGGCAAGTTCCATATACGTGAGCGTCGCGGCTGTCGAGGTCGCAGCGATCGCGAAAGTGATCAACCGCCGAATGCCCTTGGCAGGGATGATCGACATCCAGATGAGGCCCGCAAGGATCGATACCACCACTATGACGGGAACGATGATGTGCGGATCCGCAAGGAAGTTGTTAAACCCGATGGCCACGTACTGCTTGAGCAGAACAGCGACCCAGAAGATGGGAAGCGAGAAGAACAGGAACGACAAGAACGTCACTCCGTAGTCGTACCCGCTGTATTGGCGCAGGGCTGTCGTGATTCCCACAACGAGGCCGAGCACGATCGCTATGAGGGCGGCGATCGTAACGAGCTGAAGAGTTGAGCCGGCCGCTTGCTGCAGCAATACCGTTACGGGCTGGTTTTGAACGGTGACGCCCAAGTCACACTGTCCGAACTGGACGCTGCCGTTCTCAAAGCTCACGAAGCACTTGAGCACTCCGCTTAGCCAAATGAAATAACGCAAGAACGGCGGAACATCGAGGTTTAACAGCGCTGTCCGCGCCTCGATGAGTTGTTGCTTGTTGGGGGATGTGCTCGTGCGCAAGTCTTCGAGAGGATCACCCGAGAACGCGACCAAAATGTACATGAGGTACGTAGCCGCGAGAAAAATAAAGAGCGACGCGATGAGTCGCCGGATCACGAACGTTGCCACAAGGGCACCTACCTAACTGCATTCATATGGTGGGCGCTGGGACCGAATCGGTCCCAGCGCCCTGAGTACTAGCTGACTGTCATGTCAACCCCAGTTAGGGGGCGTCGGTTGCGACAGGGCTCCACTCCCAGATGTTCCAGAAGAAATTCGGCGCCAACGGCGCCGCCGCGATGTTGGCAATCGCGTTCTGGTCGAACGCGGTGACCTGCGGGAACTGGAAGACCGTGACTCCGTAGAAGTCACTCCAGAGCAGCTTGTCGACCTCCTGGAGGATCGCGATCTGCGCGGCCGGGTCGAACTCACTGTCGAGTTCGGTCAGCAAGTCATCAACCTCGGAGTTGCTGTAGAACGTGAGGTTGTTGATTCCACCGGTCTTGAAGGTCCCCGTGGACTGCGTTACCCCGAGGGCCGCCGACTGCCATCCGAACAGCGAAGCGTCGTAGACGCCCGGCGTTCCGAGGAGGCCACCCCAACCTGGGTCAGAGCAGTCGGTGACGTTGAAGCCAGCGAGAGCACCCGACTGCTGGATCAGCAAGAACTCGTTCGCGCGGCGAGGGTTCGTCGACGAGAAGAGCATGCAGACCTCGGGGTTGGTAACGCCAGCCTCAGCGAGAAGCGCCTTCGCGCCCTCGATGTCGACATCGGCGTAGGCCGCAGAACCGTTGTTGGCGACCGACTCGTCGTAGCCCTCAGCACCCGGCAGGAACAGCTGCGAGTTGCGCACTGTTGCCGTGGACTGCAGCGGAACGATGAGCTTGTCAACGATTTCTTGGCGAGGGATGATCTTCATGAACGCTTCGCGAATGAGCGGGTCGTTGAAGTGACCGCTCTTCGACTGGTCGAACTGAAGGTCAATGTGCTCGTACGTGCCTTCGGTGCCTGCGAGGACGGTGACATCGAGCTCAGCGAGCGCGGTCCCTACGTCAGCGGTCGCTTGCGGCGAGATGACTTGAACTTCACCGTTCTCAAGTGCCTGGACTGCCGCGAGCGGGTCTGGGATGAAGCGAACCGTGATCTCTTCGACGTCAGGAAGGTGATCACCCACGTAGTTCTCGTTTGCCGTCATCGTGATGTATTGGTCAGCGACGAAGTCGGTGATCGTGTACGGTCCGTTGCCCACTACGAGGTCGAGGTTGGTCGGCATTTCGGTGAAGTTGAAACCGTTGTTCCAGAAGCTCGAGATCGCTGCGAGTGCCGTGTTGTCCTTGTCGGAGATGGCCTTTATCAGGGCATCCTTCGCTTCTTGGTTGTCCTCGATGCCAAGGGCGTTCTTGGCAACGACGTGCGCCGGCACCCCAGCAGACGTGAGAGCGAGCTCCCAGTCAACATAGGGTGCGTCGTACGTGAGAGTGATCGACTTCTTGTCGTCGCTCACTTCGGGCATGGTGCTGACAAGAGCGAGCCCCGTGGGGTCCGACCCGCCGGCACCTGAGTCGAAGAAGACAACGTCGGTCGGGAAGTCCTCGGTGAACTCGCCTGTGTCGGGGTCGGTGAACTCTGACGAATCAAAGTCAGGCGTGTTGTATGCGCCCGACAGTGAGAGCCAGTTGAGCAGGAGGTCGGCAGCGTCGACGGCAGTGCCATCGGACCACTTGACGCCGTCAGCGATGGTGTACTTGACCACCAGCGGGTCGTCCGACAGCTTCTCGTAGCTACCGAACGACGTGTCCTGGATAAGTGCAGGCGTGGCGTCGTAGTAAACGAAGCCCGAGTTCGTCGAATAAATGATGTTGTTGTTTGCGGCTGCGTTTCCGAAACTGGTGGAGCCGTTGTACGAGTAGAACGGCTGGTTCCAGGCTACCGACAGCGATGAACCCTCAACAATCTCGGACTGCGGCGCTGCGCAGCCCGAGAGGATGAGAGCACCGGCGGCGACTGTCGCAGCGGCTGCTACGTATCGTCTGATTCTCAATTTTCCTCCTGTGCAAGATGAGCAAAACGGCACGACGACTCTTGATCGCCACACCGCGCTAGTAGGTTCACAATATGCTCCTGTTTAACAGTCACAAAACTACTGGCCTAAACGTTACACACTGGTGACACGCGATTGTGGTCTGTTGCGTCGCACACAATAGTTGTGCGTTCTAGTGCCATCAGACGCAAAATAGTTGCAAATGCGATGTCTCGCGCGCTTTCGAGAGCGCGTACGATCGTGATGTGAGCGAATCAGCCATGTCGAAACCGTCCAAAGAACCGCTGCTCATCTTCGATGGCGATTGTGCGTTCTGCACGAGCGCGGTCCAACGACTCAAAGCGATGTTGCCGTATTTTCCTGACGCGTCACCGTGGCAATGGCTTGAGCTCGATGAGTTTGGACTGAGTGAACGCGACGTAACCGAGTTTGCGTGGCTCGTGACATCCCGCAAACAGTTCGCAGGTCACCTCGCACTTTCGGCCCTCTTGCGCTTGCAAACGACGCTGGGATGGCGTTTTCTCGGGCACCTCATCGCGACTCCTCCGTTCTCGTGGGCCGCGGCGATCGGGTACCAGTTGGTCGCGCGCAACCGTCACCGTCTGCCGGGCGGAACGCCCGCGTGTGCGATGCCGCGCCCGTGACGGAAGTACCTAGTCGGCGGCGGATCAGCGCCGAAGTGCTCATTGTGCTCGGGGTATCGCTCGGGGCATCCGCTGCATACTCAATCGTTGCTCTCGCCAATCGGCTCATGCGCGCCGAGGCGCTGCGCGATCAAACCACGACGATCAACAAGCCCTTAAGCGAGCGGCCAACGTTCGACTTGATTTACCAGCTCATGGGCATCTTCTTCGACCTTGTTCCAGTCGCGCTCGTGTGCTTTCTGTTGTGGCAAGTCACGCGTCCGCACCTCTCGCGCTTGGGCATCGACTTCACGCGACCGGGGCGGGATGCCCTGCAGGGCTTTGGCCTAGCGCTCGTGATCGGTGTGCCAGGCATCGCCGTGTACTTGCTCGGGCGGACGCTTGGCATAACCGTGAACGTCGTGCCGACGGCGCTCGACACCTACTGGTGGACGATTCCCGTGCTCGTGCTCTCGGCCCTGCGAGCAGGCGTCACGGAAGAAGTCATCGTCATCGGCTACCTCTTCGCGCGGCTTCGCGACCTCGGGTTTAGACCGTGGAGCATCATCCTCATGAGCGCCGCGCTTCGCGGCACGTACCACTTGTATCAAGGCGTTGGTGCGTTCGTGGGCAACTTCGCGATGGGCGTGCTGTTCGGCTGGATCTATGCGCGTACGGGTCGCGTGCTGCCCCTCGTGATCGCCCACGTCGTGATCGACACCGCGATATTCGTGGGTTACCCGTGGGCGGTCGTGGCGTTTCCTGGGGTTTTCGGCGCGTGAGGGGCGCCATATTGTCGTTCTCACACTCTCGGCAGAACAATAAAGCGCCCCTCACGCCGAGGTGACTCAGTCCGCGAAAGCCTCCACCGGCGGACACGCGCACACGAGGTTGCGGTCACCGAATGCGTTGTCGATACGGCGCACAGGCGGCCAGTACTTGCCACTGATGAGGCTCCGGACCGGATAGACGGCTTGCTCGCGCGAGTACGCGTGCTGCCACTCTCCCTCGATGACGGATTGCGCGGTGTGCGGAGCATTGATGAGCGGGTTATCGTCTGCGGGCCACACGCCAGCGGCGACAGCATCCGCCTCGTCCTTAATCGCAATCATCGCGTCGATGAAGCGGTCGATCTCGACGAGGTCCTCGCTTTCGGTCGGCTCAATCATGAGCGTGCCCGCGACGGGGAACGACATCGTCGGGGCGTGGAAACCGTAGTCGACGAGGCGCTTAGCGACGTCGTTGTTGTCGATGCCCGTCGCATCCTTGAGCGGACGCAAATCGAGGATGCACTCGTGCGCGACGAGTCCGTTGTCGCCCGAGTAGAGCACGGGGTAGTGGTCGCGCAAGCGCACCGCGACGTAGTTGGCTGCGAGAACTGCGGCTCCCGTCGCCGCCTTGAGACCCTCAGCGCCCATCATGCGCACGTAC
This sequence comes from Salinibacterium sp., assembly GCA_031387145.1. Lineage (GTDB taxonomy): Bacteria > Actinomycetota > Actinomycetes > Actinomycetales > Microbacteriaceae > Rhodoglobus. The sequence goes on along the minus strand of JANNCX010000065.1, from coordinate 438 downwards.
GCCCATGAGATCGGCAGGATGCTCGCGCTGCCGTAGGGCGCGGCCGAGACGGCTCCGTCGCCGGGCCTGGCAACGTCGCCGGGTTTCGATACGCGCTCCGCGCTACTCAACCCGCCTTGGGCAAGAGGGTGCCCCGGCAGGAACGGCGCGAGGTGCGCCTTCGCCGCGACCGGGCCGACGCCCGGGCCACCACCACCGTGCGGGATGCAGAACGTCTTGTGGAGGTTGAGGTGACTGACGTCGCCGCCGAAGTCACCGAACCGCGCGTAGCCGAGCAGCGCGTTGAGGTTCGCGCCGTCGACGTACACTTGCCCGCCCGCGTCGTGCACTGCCTTGCAAATCGCACCGACCTCGTGCTCGTAGACGCCGTGCGTCGACGGGTACGTGATCATGAGGGCCGCGAGTTCGTCGGCGTGTTCCGAGATCTTGAGCTTGAGG
>JANNCX010000024.1:0-3378 GCA_031387145.1 Salinibacterium sp. | reverse complement strand
GCCCGAGCCAGCCGTCGTCGAGGCCACAGCCCCTGCTCCAACAGCACCCGTCACGTTCCAACAAGTGAAAGACGCGTGGCCCGAGATTCTCAAGTCGGTCGAGAACGCGAAGCGCGCGGCCTGGATGGTCGTCGTGACCGCGAAGCCACTCGAATTGCGCGACGGAAACGTGCTCGTGCTCTCGTTCCCGAGCGCGAATGATGTCGCGGCGCTCAAAGACCGATCGGTTCCCGGCGACGGCGTCGGAGACTATCTCAAGAAGGCCATGCTCGCGGTTCTCGGCATCGAGCCGCTCTTGCTCGCGCGAGTGGCAGAAGAGGCGAAAGGCGACGCGGCGACGCCTCCCACCACTTCCGCAACGGATGCCTCGGGTTGGGCTGTCACGCAAATCCCCCAGTCGGCGCCCGCCGTGCCCGCAGAACATAAGCCGCGCCCCAAAGCAGAGCCGAAGGCTCCCACCGAGTCCGCGCGCTACGGCGAGTCCGTCGTGCGCGAGTTGCTCGGCGCGAGCTTCATCGAAGAGGAGCAAGTGGCTCCACGCGTCGTTCCCCGAGCACAGGACGACTGATGTACGACGGCATTGTTCAAGAGCTCATCGACGAACTCGGTCGACTGCCCGGGATCGGCCCTAAGTCGGCGCAACGGATTGCATTCCACATTTTGCAGACCGAGAGCTTCGACGTGACTCGGCTCTCTGAGGTATTGCGAGACGTTCGCGACAAGGTGCGCTTTTGCGACATTTGCGGCAACGTGACCGAGGAGCAGACGTGCGGCATTTGCCGCGACCCGCGGCGATCGCCCGCGACGATTTGTGTCGTCGAAGAGGCGAAAGACGTTGTCGCGATCGAGCGCACTCGTGAGTTCAAGGGTCTGTATCACGTGCTCGGTGGAGCCATTAGTCCCATCGACGGAATCGGCCCAGACAACCTACGGATCAAGCAATTGCTCACTCGCCTATCGGACGGTTCCGTTACCGAGGTCATTATCGCGACCGACCCCAATCTCGAGGGCGAAGCAACCGCCACCTACCTCACGAGATTGCTCGTGTACCCGAATCTTCGAGTCACTCGCCTCGCGTCGGGCCTGCCCGTCGGCGGAGACCTTGAGTACGCGGATGAAGTCACACTGGGTCGAGCGTTCGAGGGGCGCAGGCTCGTCCAAAACTGACCGGTAGAATCGCTTTTTGGGTCGAATTATTGACTCCACTAGTCCCCGTCGCAGGAGTACCGATGAGCTTGATCGTCCAGAAGTTCGGCGGATCGTCGGTTGCCGATGCCGAGAGCATCAAGCGCGTCGCTAAGCGGATCGTCGAGACGAAGAACGCGGGACACGAGGTCGTTGTCGTCGTGTCGGCTATGGGCGATACGACCGACGAATTGCTCGACCTCGCCGAGCAAGTCGTGCCCGTGCCATCCGGTCGCGAACTCGACATGCTTCTCACGGCGGGCGAGCGAATCTCGATGGCCCTGCTCGCGATGGCCATCAAGAGCCTCGGCATCGACGCGCGCAGCTACACGGGTAGCCAAGCGGGCATGATTACGGATGCCCAGCACGGCTCAGCGCGCATTGTGGATGTCACCCCCGGCCGAGTGCGCGAGGCTCTCGACGAGGGCGCCGTCGCAATCGTCGCGGGCTTCCAGGGATTCAACCGCGGCACGGGGGACATCACGACGCTCGGTCGCGGTGGATCTGACACGACTGCTGTCGCTCTCGCGGCCGCCCTCGACGCCGAGATCTGCGAGATCTACACCGACGTCGACGGCGTCTTCACGGCAGACCCACGGCAAGTGCCTACCGCGCGCAAGATCGACCGAATTACGAGCGAAGAGATGCTCGAGCTCGCAGCGGCCGGCGCGAAGGTTCTCTACATTCGCGCCGTGGAATATGCCAGACGACACGGCGTGACGATTCACGTGCGATCGTCGTTCAACAGCAACGAGGGCACGCTAGTCGTGAATCCGAAAGAGGGAGAAAGCGTGGAAGAGCCCATCATCACCGGGGTCGCAGCCGACCTGAGCGAAGCGAAAGTGACAGTCGTTGGCGTGCCAGACGTTCCTGGCAAGGCGGCGCAAATCTTCACGATCGTCGCGACCACGAACGCCAATATCGACATGATCGTGCAAAACGTCTCGACGGCCGGCACGGGTCGCACCGACATCTCGTTCACGCTGCCCAAGTCGGATGCTGAAAAGGCCATCACGGCGCTCAGTGCCGAGAAGGAGTCGGTCGGTTTTGAGGCACTTCTGCACGACGATGAAATCGGCAAGCTCTCGGTAGTGGGCGCGGGCATGCGCAGCAACGCGGGTGTTTCGGCGAGGCTGTTCACCGCTCTCTTCGAGGCCGGCATCAACATCGAGATGATCTCGACGAGCGAGATCCGCATCTCGGTCATCACGCGCGCAGACATCGTCAATGACGCTGTGCGCGTCGTTCACTCGGCATTCGAGCTCGATGGCGAAGACGAAGCGGTCGTGCACGGGGGCACTGGGCGCTAAAACTCTGCGAGAATTGAGGCATGAGTATTGAGACCACGTCGGGCGTTCGCATCGGAGTCGTCGGGGCTACGGGCCAAGTCGGTGCAGTAGTTCGTCGACTTCTTGAGGAGCGCGACTTTCCGGTTTCCGAGATTCGCTACTTCGCGTCATCCCGCAGCGCAGGCTCGACCTTGCCCTGGAAAGACGGCGTGATCACGGTCGAAGACGCCGAAACGGCGGATCCAAGTGGACTCGATATTGCCATCTTCTCGGCCGGCGCGACGACGTCGCGGGCGCAAGCACCCCGGTTCGCGGCCGCGGGAGTCACCGTCATCGACAACTCGTCAGCGTGGCGCATGGACCCAGACGTGCCCTTGGTCGTGAGCGAAGTCAATCCGCACGCGATTAGCGACGCCGTCAAGGGAATCATCGCGAACCCCAACTGCACGACGATGGCAGCGATGCCCGTGCTCAAGGTGCTCGATGCCGAAGCTGGCCTCGAGCGCTTGATCGTGAGCACGTATCAAGCGGTTTCGGGAGCCGGGCTCGCGGGCGGCGAGGAGCTACTCACGCAAGCGACTGCCGCGATCGGTCAAGACGCGATCGAGCTCGTGCACAGTGGCGAAGCGGTGTCGATGCCAGCGGCCGTGAAGTTTCCCAAGAACATCGCTTTCAACGTTGTGCCTTTTGCGGGCAATCTCGTCGACGACGGTCTCGGCGAAACGGACGAAGAGAAGAAGCTTCGCAACGAGAGCCGCAAGATTCTCGAGCTGCCCGAGTTGCTCGTGAGTGGCACGTGTGTTCGCGTGCCCGTGTTCACGGGTCACTCCCTGTCGATCAATGCCGAGTTCGCTCGCAGCGTGAGCCCGGAACGTGCGCGCGAGTTGCTTCGGGATGCTCCCGG
>JANNCX010000385.1:0-5839 GCA_031387145.1 Salinibacterium sp. | reverse complement strand
TCGCCGATCTCGCGCATGCTCGGCGGATAACCGCGCGCGGAGACAGATCGCTGAATGACATCGAGAATCGCGAGCTGCTTTTCACTCAAGCTCGTGCGTCTGCGCGTGCCGTTCGCCCTCAGGTCGTCGTCCACGGTGCCCTCTTTCCTAGCAATGTCGGTGGCTTATTCGAAACTGTATCCATGATCGGCACCAAAAACAAACACCTGTTCGAGTGTTTCGCGCAAATGTCGGTGGTTCGATCGAAGATGTACTTGAATTCGAGACAAATCGAAGGTATGTTCGGAACAAAGGTTCTAGACACTGATCTTCAACCCCACAAGCTTCGTATCCGGCTCTCCCGGCCGAGTGCCGGATACGAAAACCCTTGAAAAGCAACGTGAGTGAGGAGCGACGCATGAGCACTGTAGTTATAGGTAGTTACTACCCAGAGCCATCGTCGCCGCGACCCCAATTGCGACTCACTAAGCGTGGCCGCAACGTCCTCACGGCGCTTGCGGCCACACCACTCATCGTCCTTGCGCTCGTGATAGCGCTTAACGGCGGGGGAGCAACCGCGTCGCTCGACGGTGCCGAGAGCTCGTTCAGCTACACGACCGTTGCTTCGGGGCAGACTCTCTGGCAGCTCGCGCAAGAAATAGCGCCTGCAGCTGATCCGCGTGACGTTATTGCAGAGATCATGCAGCTCAATCGGCTCGATTCGTCCGACGTGTTCGCAGGCCAAGAAATAGCGATTCCCGCACAATACGCGAGCGCCGACTAAAGAAGCCCGTCGATTCGCGGCTTGAGGTCCGCCTGCGGGCGTTTGCCCAGCCCGTAGGCTTGACGGGTGACAAGTCTTGATGACCTTCCCATCCGCGACGATTTGCGCGGACTGACTCCGTACGGCGCACCTCAAGAACACGTGCGCGTGCGACTCAACGTCAACGAGAACACCCACTCCATTCCAGAGGACGTCGCTACCGATATCGTCACGGCACTCGCGCGAGCAGTCATGGGAGTCAATCGTTATCCCGACAGAGAATTCTCTGAGCTGCGCGATTCGCTCGCGGGATACCTCGGCCACGGGTTGTCTCGCGAAAACATCTGGGCGGCCAACGGGTCGAACGAGGTCTTGCAGCAAACGCTGCAGGCATTTGGCGGTCCCGGCCGAAGTGTCTTGGGATTCCCTCCTACTTACTCGATGCACTCGATCATCGCGAGTGGAACGGGTACCCGCTGGATCGGCGCGGAGCGTGACGCGAACTTCGAGCTCTCGGCTGACGCAGTCGTCTCCGCGATCGAGCGCGAGCAGCCCAACATCGTCTTCTTGTGCTCGCCGAACAACCCCACGGGCACCCCACTCGCACTCGAGACGATCACAGCGGCTTATGACGCGACCGACGGTATCGTTCTCGTCGATGAGGCGTACGCCGAGTTCGCCGACGGGCCGACGGCGTTGACACTGCTCGACGGCCGACCGAGACTTCTTGTGAGTCGCACCATGAGCAAGGCCTTCGCCTTCGCGGGAGCGCGACTCGGTTACCTCGCAGCCGACCCCGCCGTGATCGATGCGCTGCGTCTCGTGCGATTGCCGTATCACTTGTCGGCGCTCACGCAGGCTGCGGCCGTCGCAGCACTCGAACACGCTCCCGCGATGCTCGCGATGGTCGACGACATCAAGAGTCAGCGAGATCGCATGATTGCTGCGCTCCCCGAACTCGGGTACACGGTGCATCCAAGTGAGGCGAACTTCGTGCTCTTCGGATCAGTCGCAGATCCGCATGCGGTGTTCGAGGCATTGCTTGAGCAGGGCATCCTGATCCGCGACGTTGGAATCGAAAATCACTTGCGCGTCACGGCCGGTACCGATGCCGAGACGACGATATTTCTTGACGCGCTAGGGCACCTTTCGCCGCTCGGTAGGATTGCTGAATGACCGCACACCGCACCGCGACTCTGCAGCGCGAAACGACCGAGTCGACGATCGAGCTTTCGATCGACCTCGACGGGTCGGGCAAAGCGTCCATCGACTCGAGTGTTCCGTTCTTCGATCACTTGCTCACGGCTTTCGCCAAGCACTCGCTCGTCGACCTCACGGTAAAGGCGCACGGCGACACGCACATTGACGCTCACCACACGGTCGAAGACATTGGCATCACGCTCGGTGCCGCGATCAAAGAAGCGCTCGGCGACAAGGCTGGCATCTCTCGCTACGGCGACGCGCTCGTGCCACTCGATGAAGCGCTCGTTCAAGCGGTAGTGGATGTCTCGGGCCGTCCGTATCTCGTTCACTCGGGTGAACCCGAGGGTTTCGAGCACCACCTCATCGGTGGACACTTCACTGGATCACTCGTGCGCCACGTCTTCGAAGCCATCGCGTTCAACGCCGCAATCACTGTGCACGTTGTGGTGCTCGGCGGGCGCGATCCGCACCACGTCGCCGAAGCGGAGTTCAAGGCGTTCGCGCGCGCCTTCAGGTTTGCCGTCGCGCCAGATGCTCGAGTGAGCGGCATCCCGTCGACCAAGGGTGCGCTCTGACTTTGATCTCTCCATCCGTCGTTCTTCTTGACTACGGCTCGGGCAATGTTCACTCGGCGGCGAAAGCTCTCGAGCTTGCTGGCGCGCGAGTGACGTTGAGCGCAGACAAGAGTGCGGCCGAAGCGGCAGACGGTCTCGTCGTACCTGGTGTCGGAGCCTTCTCAGCCGTCATGGCCGGGCTGGGCGTCGTGCGTGGCGGGGCAGCAATCGAGAAGCGTCTCACGGGCGGTCGCCCGGTTCTCGGCATTTGCGTCGGCATGCAAGTGCTCTTCGAGCACGGGGTCGAGCGCGGCAACGATTCACCCGGGCTGGGGGAGTGGCCGGGAGTCGTAACGCAACTCGACGCTCCAGTGCTGCCCCACATGGGATGGAATACCGTCGAGGCGCCAAGCGAGTCGCGGCTCTTCGCGGGCATCCACGAAGAGCGGTTCTATTTTGTGCACTCGTACGCGGCCCAGGAGTGGACGCTCGACGTGCAGCCCCCGTTTCCGCAGCCCGTGCTCACGTGGGCCGAACACGGCAGCCGTTTCTTGGCGGCTGTCGAGAACGGCCCCTTATCTGCCACGCAGTTTCACCCCGAGAAGTCGGGGGATGCGGGCATCCGTCTCTTAAAGAATTGGTTGGAAACCCTGTGAGTGAGTCTGTGAAACCCAAGCTTGAACTGCTGCCGGCGGTCGATGTCGCTGATGGTAAGGCCGTGCGCTTGACGCAAGGCGAGGCGGGTAGCGAGACGAACTACGGTGACCCCGTCGATGCAGCGCAAGAATGGATCAGCCAGGGCGCCGAGTGGATTCACCTCGTGGATCTCGATGCGGCTTTCGGCCGCGGCCACAATCACGACGTGATTCGCGAAGTCATCAAGAACACCCCTCGCTCGGTCAACATCGAGTTGTCGGGCGGAATCAGGGACGACGAGAGCCTCGAGTCGGCGCTCGCGGCGGGCGCGAAGCGCATTAACCTCGGCACTGCTGCGCTCGAGAATCCCGACTGGGCGGCGCGCGTTATCGGTCAATTCGGTGACGCAATCGCAGTCGGGCTCGACGTTCGCGGAACGACCCTCGCAGCCCGCGGCTGGACCCAAGAGGGCGGCAACCTCTGGGAAGTGCTGGATCGACTCGAGTCGGCGGGCTGCCGTCGATATGTTGTGACGGACGTCACGAAGGATGGCACGCTCAAGGGACCGAACCTTGAGCTACTGCAGCAAGTGATGGGCCGCACGTCGAGTCCCGTTGTCGCATCGGGCGGCATCGCGACGCTCGCGGATATCGCGGACTTGCGCGGCCTCGTGCCCGAGGGTCTCGAAGGCGCGATCGTGGGCAAGGCGCTCTACGCCAATGCGTTCACGCTCGCCGAAGCGCTTGCCGTCGCATCCGATTAATGACCGACAACTGATCGTGACCGACAGCGCGGGCGTGCCGTGGCAAGGGCGCCACTTCGAGCACAACACGAGTGCCGATGACGACGGCTCGGCGCCCGAACTTCTCATGGCCGCGATTGAGCGTTTTCGCGCTCATGAACTCGGCGAGGCCGATGTCGTCGATGCGCTGCGGGATGCCCGGCTGCTGATCCCGCTCGTCGCGGAACTCGGCGCGGAGGGTCTCACGCCCGACGGCCACGACAAGAGCCAGGAGCTCTCGATCGTCACGGTTGCGGGCCCGGATGGCCGCACGGTGCTTCCCGCTTTCACGTCGGTCGCGGCGATGACGGCGTGGAACCCCGCAGCGCGACCCGTGCCGGTTGCTGCGCCGCGCGTCGCACTCGCGGCCGCGAGCGAGAACACCGATCTCATCGTGCTCGACCCGACGAGCGAGTCGGAGTTCGCCGTCCGGCGTCCGGCCGTGTGGGCGATCGCGAGGTCTGAACCGTGGGTTCCGAGCTACCTCGACGCGCGCGTGCTCGATGCCTTTATGGATGCCGCTGCCGTCGAGCCGAGCGTGCTCGCGGTGTTGCTCGCGCCGGGTGACCCAGACGCTCGTCTCGCAGGTCCAGAACTCGTCGTGCACTTGACGCTCACGGCGGGACTCGATCGGGCCTCTCTCGACGGGTTGCTTGCGCGACTCCAGGAGCGGTGGGCGGCCTCTGAGCTCATCGCCGAGCGAGTCGATTCGCTGAGCGTCAAGCTCAGCGTCGGCTAGAAGCTCAGCGCTGATTAGAAGCTCAGCGGGCTAAATGACCGAGCCCGTGTATTTCTCGCCTGGGCCCGCTCCGGGAGCATCCGCAATCACCGAGGCTTCGCGGAACGCGAGCTGAAGCGAGCGCAGCCCGTCGCGCAAGGGTCGCGCGTGGCTGTCGGAGATCTCCGGCGCGGCTGCCGTCACGAGGCCAGCCAGGGCAGTGATGAGTTTTCGTGCTTCGTCGAGATCGATCTCGGCAGCGGCATCCGGACCCTCAGCGAGTCCTAGCTTGACGGCGGCCGCGCTCATGAGGTGCACGCAAACGGTGTTGATGAGCTCGACCGCCGACACTTCTGAGATGTCGCGAATGTCGTCGTTTAGGTCGGTCATCGTTTTCCCCTGTTGTGTCTGCTATTCTTATGCATGCTCCGGGGCTCGCCCCGGGTTACGAAAGTGGAGATTCTCCCACCTGTCGACCGCATCTAAAGGTTACCGGGTAGTTACACCCCGCTGTGTGTGCACGCCGCGCACAGTAGAACTGCAAGGGTGTCATGGCTTTGTGCCATGTGAATTTCTTCTCTCGCGCTCGTGGCGACCGCCACACCACCGCTTTATGAGAAGGAGACCCGCATCAGCGATCCCCGTACCAATGACCGAATCCGCGTTCCGGAAGTACGTCTTGTTGGCCCCAACGGCGAGCAGGTCGGCGTAGTCCGCATCGAAGACGCACTCCGTCTGGCCCAGGAGGCCGATCTGGATTTGGTTGAGGTTGCTCCCAATTCCAAACCTCCTGTTGCCAAGATCATGGATTACGGCAAGTTCAAGTACGAAGAGGCTCAAAAGGCCAAGGAAGCTCGGCGCAATCAGGCGAACACGATCCTCAAAGAGGTTCGTTTCCGTCTCAAAATCGATACTCACGATTACGAAACCAAGCGCAAGCGCGCCGAGGGATTCCTCGCCGCAGGCGACAAGGTTAAAGCAATGATCCTGTTCCGCGGGCGCGAGCAATCGCGACCCGAGCAGGGTGTGCGACTTCTGCAGAAATTCGCGGAGGATGTTTCGGAGTTTGGCTCCGTCGAATCCACCCCGATGATCGACGGTCGCAACATGGTCATGGTTATTGGCCCGCACAAGACCAAGGCGACGGCGAAGGCCGAAGCGGAAGCACGCAAGGCGGCAAACAAGCCCGCCCGCGCAGCAGGGGC
>JANNCX010000374.1:0-8496 GCA_031387145.1 Salinibacterium sp. | reverse complement strand
CGCGTCTCGTCGCGCTCAACAAGATCGACGTCCCCGAGGGTCGCGAGCTCGCGGACTTCGTAACACCCGAACTCGAAGCACGCGGCTACCGCGTGTTCGAGGTATCTGCGGTGTCCCGAGCTGGGCTGCGCGAACTGTCGTTCGCGCTCGCAGCACTCGTCGAAGCAGATCGTGCGACAAAGGAACTCGAACCCGCGAAGGCGCGAATCATCATTCGTCCACGCGCAGTGAACGAGAAGGAATTCGTCGTCAAGGTCGAGGGCGGCTCGTTCGGCAACGTGTACCGCGTGATCGGTGCAAAGCCCGAGCGTTGGGTCGCTCAAACCGACTTTACGAACGAAGAAGCCGTGGGGTTCCTCGCCGACAGGCTCGCAAAGCTGGGCGTGGAAGACGACCTCTTCAAGGCGGGCGCGATCCCGGGCTCGACGGTCATGATCGGCGCGGGCGGCGGTGTCGTATTCGATTGGGAACCGACGCTCTCGTCGACCGCTGAGCTCATCACGAGCCCGCGTGGCACCGACTCTCGCCTCGACGACAACCAGCGCGACACGAACCGCAAGCGCCGCCAGACTTACCTCGAACGCATGGACGCGAAGGCCGCCGCGCGCGCCGAACTCGAAGCCGAACGCGCGTCCGGTCTCTGGACGAGCGATGATGGATTCGCGATCGACCGCGAGGCAGATCGCGATGCAGACCGGGACGAGGACCGTGACTAGCAGCGTGCTCTCCCGCGCCGACATCCCAGGCGCACGTCGGATCGTCGTCAAGGTGGGATCCTCGTCGGTGAGCGGCGCCAATGTGGGCCAAATCGGGGCACTCGTGGACGCGCTCGCGTCCACGCACGGTCGAGGCTCAGAAGTGATTCTGGTCTCGTCGGGGGCAATCGCCACGGGCATCCCGTTTCTCAAGTTGGATGCCCGACCGACCGACCTCGCGACGCAACAAGCCGCGGCCGCCGTCGGGCAGAACGTGCTCATTTTTCGCTACCAAGAGAGTCTCGACCGGTACGGAATTGTCGCTGGACAGATTTTGCTCACCGCGGGCGACATGGAAAACCAGACGCACCGAAGCAACGCCCAGCGCGCGATGGAACGACTTCTCGGCTTGCGAATCTTGCCGATTGTCAACGAGAACGACACGGTCGCGACGCAAGAGATCCGCTTCGGAGACAACGACCACCTCGCGGCTCTCGTATCCGTGCTTGTGCGGGCTGACGTACTCGTGTTGCTGAGCGACATCGACGCGCTTTACACGCGGCCGCCGGGTGAGCCGGGCGCGGTCAAGATCGACTCTGTGCCGTTCGACGACGACTTGAGTGCAGTCGAGTTCGGTAACATCGGCGCAACGGGCGTCGGCACAGGGGGAGCGGGCACAAAGGTAGCGGCCGCCAAGCTTGCAGCCGCGGCGGGGATTCCCGTGCTGCTCGCTGCAACTGGCAGCGTAGCGGATGCACTCGCAGGCGCCGCGCTCGGTACGTGGTTCGACCCCGCGGCGTCCGACTAGACGTGCTCGACCAAACACCGCCCGGCTAAACTCGCTCTCATGAGCGACACCTCACTTGCACTCTCGCTGACCGACAAGCTGGTTTCCGCGCGCGACGCTGCGCGAGTGCTCGCGACGGTGACGACTCGGCAGAAGAACGAGGCCCTCGCAGCGATCGCTCTCGCGGTCGAGTTGAACGCGAGCCGAATCATCCTGGCGAATGATCTCGACCTCGCGAACGGTCGAGGCAGCGGAATGACCGAGGGGCTTCAAGACCGACTCCGCCTCGACGAGAAACGACTAGCCGCTCTCGCGACGGCCGTGCGTGACATCATCTCTCTCCCCGACCCTGTCGGCACGGTGGTTCGTGGTTCGCACCTGCCCAACGGCGTGCAGCTTTCGCAAGTGCGCGTGCCGTTTGGTGTCGTCGGCGCGATCTACGAGGCGCGCCCTAACGTGACGATCGACATCGCCGCGCTCGCGCTCAAGAGTGGCAATGCCGTCGTTCTTCGCGGAGGCACGGCAGCCGAAAACACGAACCGAGTGCTCGTTGCCGTCATTCAAGAGGCCCTCGAGCGTGTTGGTCTTCCGATCGAAGCCGTTCAGACGATCGACGAGTTTGGGCGCGAGGGCGCCGTCGAGCTCATGAAGGCGCGAGGCCTCGTCGACGTGCTGATCCCGCGCGGAAGCGCAGCCCTCATCAACTCGGTCGTCGCCGAGTCGAAGGTGCCTGTGATCGAAACGGGTGCTGGGATTGTGCACATCTTCCTCGATGAGTCGGCTGACCTCGAGATGGCGATCGATATCGTGCACAACTCAAAGGTGCAGCGACCGAGCGTGTGCAACGCGCTCGAGACGCTACTTGTTGACGAGGCATCCGCTCTCCGATTGCTTCCAGGCGTGCTGTCGCGACTTCGCGCGTCTGGCGTGACGATTCACGCGGACGAGCGCGCGCTCGCGATCTTCCCCGACGCTGTGAGTGCCACCGAAGACGACTGGTCCACGGAGTACATGTCGCTCGACCTCGCGGTGCGAGTCGTGGATGGTGTGGATGCTGCACTCGAGCACATTCGCACGTACTCCACCCACCACACGGAGTCGATCGTCACGAACGATCTCGGCCGTGCCGAGAAGTTCTTGGCAGAAGTGGATTCTGCCGTCGTCATGGTCAACGCCTCGACACGCTTCACCGACGGGGGAGAATTCGGGCTTGGAGCAGAGGTCGGTATCTCGACGCAAAAGTTGCACGCCCGCGGGCCTATGGGGCTCCCTGAACTCACGAGCACCAAATGGGTCGTTCGCGGCACGGGTCAAGTGCGCGAATAGTTAGTATTGAGTCATGTCACTCTTTGCAGCAATTTTCGTCGAAGCCGAGGAGCTCGCGCCCTTGCTCATGCCGCCGCTCGCGTTCGCAGGGGTCGCCGCGGTGATTTTCGCTGCGCTCGCATTCGTCACGTGGAGCTTTCGCGATGTAGCCAACCGACACAGCAATAAGGCGACGAAGCCGGGGCACGACTCACACGGCGCGGGCCACTAGGAAAGCGCTTTTCCGATGGCCGAGGCAGCCCAAAGACGCGCTCAAATTGGCGTCATGGGTGGCACGTTCGACCCGATCCACAATGGGCACTTGGTTGCCGCGAGTGAAGTTCAACAGCAGTTCAATCTCGACGAGGTGATCTTCGTTCCCACGGGACAGCCGTGGATGAAGCCCGAAGTCACGCAAGGCGAGCACCGCTACCTCATGACGGTCATCGCTACCGCAGCGAATCCACGGTTCACGGTCAGTCGCGTCGACATCGATCGGTCGGGGCCGACCTACACGATCGACACTCTGCGAGATATCCGCGCGGCGCGTCCCGAAGCCGACCTCTTCTTCATCACGGGCGCTGACGCAGTCGCCCAAATGATGGAGTGGAAAGACGTCGACGAGGTTTGGAATCTCGCGCATTTCATCGCCGTTTCACGGCCGGGACACCAGCTGACCATTAGCGGTTTACCAGAGCAAGGCGTAAGCTCACTTGAAGTGCCGGCGTTGTCGATATCGTCTACAGATTGTCGAAGCAGGGTCAGCCGGGGGTTCCCGGTCTGGTATTTGGTACCGGATGGTGTCGTCCAATACATCGCCAAGCACCACTTGTATCGGAGCCTCTCATGACAACATTCCAAGAACCGCAGCCGCAATCGCGGCGTGCGGTTCGGCAGAGTGAGCGCGGGGATGCTCCGGATCCTGCCGCCGGATTCACTCAGTTTCCGCCGCCGACAGCTCCGCCGGGGCCGCAGTCATACGCCGCACCTGCGCAAGCGCCCGCGCCTCAGGCCGCACCACCAGTGTTCGACCCGGCTTCGGCTCGCGAGATGTGGGACACGACGGCTCGCCGCGCCGCGCAACTTCCGCCAACCGCGCAAAGCACCGAGCCGGCGCCCGCGCCTGGCCGACGCGCCGCTGGTGCCACCGCGGCTCCCACAGCGGAGCCACTTACCTACGCGACGCAAGCACGACCCGTGACTCCGATAACGGATGCGCCGACGATGCGTGCACGCGCGAATGCTCCGGTTCGTCCGAGCTACGAGCCCGAACAACCTTCGCCGGCCGTGCAACCGGCCCAACGGGCCACCGAACCGTCCTATCGCGCGCGCGACTTCAGCCCCGACGCTCGTCGTGCCGAACCGGCCGCTGCGCCAGCGTGGGCGCCTACGCAGCCGCAAGCCGCTGCCCCCGCAGATTTGCAGTACCGCACCGAGGTTCGGCTCCCGGAGCCCGCTCCCGTCGCGCCCGCCTCCGCGATGTCTCCGCAACTCGAACAGACACTTACGCGACGAGAGCTTCGAGTTCTTCAGCAAGCGGAAGAGGCCGCAGCTATGCGCGGTTCGGGTCCCGCGCCAACGGTGCAAGCGCCCGCGCCCGCACAAGCACCTGCGCAGGCGGCGCCGATTCAGTTGCAAGCGCAAGCGGCACCACAAGCGCCAATGGCTTGGCCTTTCGGCGATCTCGCACCGCAACCCACGGCGACGGCGGGGCTCGCGGCGGCCGTGACGGAATTCGATGCACTCGCCCAGCAACCGCTCGCGCAGCCGCAGCAGTATGCGGCTCCCGCTCCACAGCCGGAGCAGTATGCCGCACCCGCCTCGCCCGTGCAAACGGCGGCTCCCCTAGTGACCCCGCAAGAAGCACCCCAATGGTCGCCTCCTCCCGGCCACTGGTCGCTGCAACCTGGGCTCGACGACGAGACACAACCGCACGAAAGCACGATCAATCGCACCGTGGGAAGCGGAACGATCACGACGAGTGCGCTCGTGCTGCCTGCGGCGCCTCAAGGCAGCGACATTCGCGGCCCACTCACTGGCACAGGCGAGATCATGCTTACCGGCTCGATTGATTTGCCGCTCGCCTTCAGCTCGACGGGCGCAACGGCTCGAATCGAGCACGACAGCATGGACGCGCTCTTCGACATGCACGATGCCGAGGCCGTCGCGACGGACTCAGCCCCCGTGCGCGCGATCATGGCCGTGAGCACCCACAATTCTGGTCAAGGCGTTATGCACATCCAGAAGCCGAAAGGCACTCGCGCGCTTACGGCGCTCATCATCGTTGCATCGTCGATGGCCGTACTCGTGGTCGGACTACTCTTCGTCGCGATCACTCTCAACGTCTTCTAACTTGTTGCTGTGACCTACCTCCCCTCTCACCTCAAAAGGATCCTGTGACTGCAACTGAGCGCGCGCGCGAACTACTGACCGTGGTGGCACTCGCCGCTGACTCCAAGCAGGGAGAAGATCTCGTCGCGCTTGACGTCTCGGGTCCCTTGCCGATCACGGACATCTTCTTCCTCGCAACGGGTCGAAACGAGCGCCAAGTGCAAGCGATCGCGGGCGAGATCGAAGACAAGATGATCGAGGCGGGCGTCAAGACGATTCGCCGCGAAGGTCGCGCCGAAGGGCGATGGATTCTTCTGGACTTCGGGGATGTTGTTGCGCACGTCTTCCACGAGGAAGACCGCATGTACTACTCACTTGAGCGCTTGTGGAAAGACTGCCCGGCAATTCCGATCGAATTGCCTGTCGCGAAGGCCGCGGAGTAGCGCTCCTCGCCGGTCCGATGGCTCCGGTATGTGTAGTAATCTTGAGAAGTTGATTTCCCACGTGCGGGAATGATGCGGGTCCATGGCGCAGCCCGGTAGCGCACCTGCATGGCATGCAGGGGGTCAGGGGTTCGAATCCCCTTGGATCCACGATTGTGATGAGTCGCGACATAGGTCACACCTGAGTCGCGACATGTGTCTCAAGAGCCCGGCCATCGGCCGGGCTCTTTCATGTTGTTGTGCCGAAAGAAGTCAGCCTAAGCCAATCGGTTGCTGGTGATCATCGTCATCACTGGTCGCCCCCGTCACGGGTTTGCGAGACAGTGTGACGGATCCGGCGTCCGGATTGTGGGAGGTCGCAGCTGCGACGGCGGCACGGTCATCCGCCTTCGTATAGGCGTGCCGCAAATGAACCGGTTCGATGGCACCGTCACGCTTTTCGACGCGCCGCTTGTAGGCGAGGTTAAGCATCTCCACAACGATCGCGAACGCCATCGGAACGTAGATGAGTGCCTTGTCGATCTTGACACCGAACCCGTCCGCGATGAGTACAACTCCGATGAGCACGAGGAATGCGAGAGCAAGCATCTTGACCGTTGGGTGTCGGTTGACGAACGCAAAGATGTACTTGGAAGAGAAGAGCATGATCCCGAACGAAAGCAAGACTGCCACGTAAATGACGAGAAGGTTGTCAACCATCCCGACCGCGGTTATTACCGAGTCAAAGGAGAAGACGATGTCGATGAGCACGATCTGCACGATCACCCCTCCGAAGGTCACTGCACCTCGGCTTGCCCAACCGCCATGGGACTCCGCTCCCTCGAGTTTTTCGTGAATCTCGCGCACCGCTTTGTAGATGAGGAAAGCGCCGCCGAGGATCAGAATGAGGTCGCGCCCCGAGAAGCCGAAGTCGGCGATGACGAACAGGTCTTCCTTCAGTGAGATGATCCAGCTCGCAACGAAGAGAAGCCCGATTCGCATGATCAACGCGAGTGTAAGGCCTAGGTTTCGCGCCTTTGCTTGTTGCTCGACCGGCAGCTTGCTTGCAAGGATCGAGATGAAGATCACGTTGTCGATCCCGAGCACAAGCTCAAGTACGAAGAGCGTGAAAAAGGCGACGATCAGTTCGGGCTCTAGCGTCATTTGCCCAGCGCAGAGGTGCCTCGCTGGGAGTTGTCCCATAGACTTCGAAACGTAGAATTAATGCTCGCACCGTCGCTATCAAGCCAATCAGGCCAACTCGCCAAGACTTTCCCGAGGTACCCAACCCGTGCACAATATCCCTCTGAGACCCCGACGCACCGCAGTTTGGATCGTCGCTATTGCGGCGGTAGTAGCGGCACTGGTGGCAACCGTTGGTTTCGGGCAACCCATTGCGGCGCGCGCCGCGGGGGCGCCGATCTACAACTCGATTCCGGCGGTATACCCACCGTCGTTTGTCAGCCAGGCTTACCAAGCACAGTCCACCCGCGAGTTTGGCGGTCATATCGTGCTCGGGGGAGCATCTCGGTTTCTCGACACGATGACGATCGGTCTCAATGATTGGGCTTGTGAAAGCGACTACACGCTGACTCAACCGGGAAACGTGTGGGTGCCGGCTCTGGATCCGCTCCCGTGCGTCACTACGCCCGGCTCAAGCTTCACGCATCCGATCACCTTCACAATTTATGCAGTCGACAATTCTGGCCCGACTCCGGCTGCCGGCTCGGTGCTTAGCACGGTGAACGAGATCGTTACGGTTCCGTTCAGACCGTCAGCTGACTTGGTCAACTGCACGGGCCGCCGGTGGTTCAACGCGGGTACGGCGACGTGCCACAACGGATTCGCCTTCAACGTCGTGCTCGACGTGGCGGCGCTCGCGATCGAGCTACCCAACGAAGTCATCGTGAGCGCGGCATACAACACGCAGAGCTACGGCGCCGCACCGATCGGCGCACCCGGCCCGTACAACTCACTCAACGTAAGCGTCGCGAGTGTCGCTCCCACCGTCGGCGCCCAAGGAGAAGTCGACGTGATGTTCCGTGACTTCTCGGGGAGCGGATTTATACGGGAGACGGACTGGCTACCCTATCTCGGTCTGGTTTTGCGGTTGGATGCGAATGCCACAGCCCCAGCGTCGACTCCGCCAGCGGGCCCCACGCTTGCGCCGACAGGTTTTGATGCGGTTGCACCTGCGACGATCGCTGCAGGGCTGCTCGTGGCAGGGATTCTTACTTTGACTATCACGCGACGGCGTGTGCGCCGGAGCTAAGTCAGCGGAACCTTGGCGGCACGCGCCTCGCCAGCCTGCCGTTTGCGGATGACGGCCGACTTGAACCAGGGAGCATCCGGGATTCGTGCAAGCAACGGCCCTGCGATGATCGTAATCAGCACGTAGGCAGCGGCGAGCGGCGCTAGTTGAGGTTCAACACCGGCACTTACGGCTAACCCCGCGATCACGATGGAGAACTCGCCCCGCGGAGTGAGGGTAAGGCCCGTGCGCCACCGGCCGGGCACGCCGATTCCGGCTCGTTGAGCTGCGAGGTAACCGGATGCGATCTTGGTGGTGATTGTTAGCACGGCAAGCAGTGTGGCCGGAATGAGCACTGGGATGATGTCGGATGGGGCAGTGGAGATTCCGAAGAATACGAAGAAAACGGCTGCGAACAGGTCTCGCAATGGCGACAAGACGACAGCCGCGTTCTCAGCTACTTGGCCCGAGAGCGCGATGCCGACGAGAAATGCTCCAACTGCCGCTGAAACGTTCACTTGCTCAGCTAGGCCAGCCACCAACATCGTAAGACCGAGAACCCCGAGCAGCAGCGACTCCGCATGGTGGGCGGAAAACATTCGAGACAGAGGTTTTCCAAAGCGCAACGCAGCAAGCAGGATCACAGAAACGACGCTGACCGCAATCACCACAGTCGTCGCGCCTTGCAGCACGCCCGCACCTATC
>JANNCX010000349.1:0-3183 GCA_031387145.1 Salinibacterium sp. | reverse complement strand
GCGGGATACGGGGCTCGGCGTGAGCGGAGCGCTCGCGAACGTCACGAAGTGGCGCCACTCGCTCGCGGTCGCTGAGACCGCCGACGGCCGCACTCTGTATCGCGACCAACTCGAGTTTGAAGCGGGCGCACTCACTGCGCTGTTGTGGCCCGTCTATTGGGCATTCTGGCAGTGGCGCGGGATCGGGATGAAGCGGCTCGCGCCCGGCTGGCAGGTTTAAGGCCTAGTTTCGGCACCGCCTGCTACAGTTGAAATTACTTGCGAGACCACGACGGTTTCGCTGCGTCGTAGAACGCTTCCTCTTCTCCCCGGGCTTGCTCGGGTCGTAGATACTTTCTTGCGGCGAACGCGCGCTGGAGCTGTGGCGATTGCATTGCAATCCCGCTCGCCAGCGTCAACGAAGCCCATGCTTCGTCGGCTAACGCGAAGAACGCCTTACCAGCTGGTTTCGATACGCGCTTTGCGCTGCTCAACCGGTTATTACTCAGAAACAACTAATGACTGAATCAACTTTCAGCACGCTTGGCGTGCCTGCTCCCCTCGTTGCCGCACTCACGGCAGCGGGAATTACCGATCCCTTCCCCATCCAACTCGACACGCTGCCAGACACCCTCGCGGGGCGCGACGTGCTCGGCCGCGGAAAGACGGGGTCGGGCAAGACTTTGGCCTTCGCCATCCCGATGGTCGCGCGACTCGGCGGATCCCTCGCGGGCGGCAAGCGCCGCGCGGGCCGACCGCTCGGACTCGTGCTCGCGCCGACGCGCGAACTCGCGACCCAAATCACCGTCGCGATGGAGCCCCTCGCAACCGCGTACGGTCTCACGATCACGACGATCTTCGGTGGCGTTTCTCAACAGCGCCAAGTTGCCGCACTCAAGGCGGGCGTCGATATCGTCGTCGCGTGCCCTGGCCGCCTCGAAGACCTCATGAAGCAAGGCTTCGCCCACCTCGACGCAATCGAAATCACGGTGCTGGACGAGGCAGACCACATGGCCGACCTCGGGTTCTTGCCCGTCGTCACGCGCATCATGGACAAGACGCCCCAGACCGGCCAACGACTGCTCTTCAGCGCGACGCTCGATAACGGCGTCGACAAGCTCGTGCGTCGCTACCTTCACAACGAGGTTCTGCACTCGGTAGACGAAGCGAACTCGCACGTCGCCGCGATGACCCACCACGTGTTCGAGGTTGCCGGCATCGACGAGAAGAACGAACTCGTCAAGACGCTCGCGTCTGGCACGGGCCGTCGCATCCTGTTCATGCGCACGAAGCACCACGCCAAGAAGCTCGCGAAGAGCCTCACGGACGCGGGCATCCCGTCGGTCGACCTGCACGGAAACCTCTCGCAAGTGGCTCGCGACCGCAACCTCGCTTCGTTTGCGTCGGGCGAGACGCGCGTTCTTGTCGCAACGGATGTTGCCGCACGCGGTGTTCACGTCGATGACATCGAACTCGTGATCCACGTTGACCCGCCAGCCGAACACAAGGCGTACCTGCACCGCAGTGGACGCACAGCGCGCGCGGGCAAGGAGGGCGAGGTCGTCACGATCGTGCTCCCCGTGCAGCGCAAAGACACGGCAGCGCTCTTGCGCAAGGCCGAGATCACGGTCACTCCTCAGCTCGTGACGGCTTCGTCTGCCGCAGTTGTCGCCCTCGTCGGGGATGTTGCCGCCTACGTCAAGCCCGCACCGCGAGCCGCAATCGCACCGTCTCGCGCCGGCCACACTCAAGGCCGTTCGCAAGGTGCGAACGCGCAGAGAAAGCGCGCGCTGGCTAACGACGGTGCACCCCGTCGTGACCGCGCGCTGGAGCATGGAGGAACGCGACAGCGTTCCCGCGACGCCAGCGCGCTGGAGCATAAAGGAACGCATTCGCGTTCCCGCGACGCCAGCGCCGACGGGGCTACGCCTCGTCGGGATCGCTCCGGCCGCCCTGCAGCAGCTGGCCACACCGCCGGTGCGCCTGCTCGTTCCGAACGATCGCAACCCGCTCGCTCCGAACACGCCCAACCCGCACGCTCCGAGCGTTCCTCCGAGCAAGCTCCGTCGCGCCCGCGCGGCGGCAAGGGCCGCGCTCAATCCTCGGGCGGCCCGATCCGCGTCGGCCAGGTTGTGCGCGCAAACAACCGCGGCCGTTAAACCAACAACGAAACGGGTCTAGGGCAGCACTCCGACGGAAGCGAGAGCTGCCCGTAAGAGGGCACCACGGCCGCCCTCCATGTCTGAAGTGACTGCTTCTGACGCGGCCTCGGAGGGCCGGAGCCACGTGAGCTCGAGCGCGTCTTGGCGCGGGTCGCACGTGCCCGTGACGGGAACCACGTACGCGAGCGATACGGCATGCTGACGCGCATCCATAAACTGACTCGACCCGGGCCAAGGAAAGTATTCCGCGACGGAAAACGGCACGGGGTTTGCCGGAAGCAGCGGGAAGGCCATGGGCCCAAGATCCTTCTCCAGGTGGCGGTACAGAGCGTCGCGCAACGTTTCGCCGTACAGCACGCGCCCCGACACGAGCGTGCGAGTGATCTCACCGTTGTTCGCGCGCATGAGCATCCCGACCTCGATGACTCGCCCGAGGCCGTCTACTCGCACGGGCACGGCCTCGACGTAGAGGAGCGGCAAGCGGCGGCGGGTCTCGGCGAGCTCCTCGTCGGACAGCCAGCCGGGATTCGGGTCGGGTGTGCCAACGGAGCTCATGCTCCATTGTGGCGCAAAGTACGCTAGCGGAATGCACCTTGACGAGTCCGCGATTCTCTGGTCGGCACCCGAGCGCGAACGCGCCGGTCGACCGCTACTCGTGCTCATGCACGGGTACGGCTCTCACGAGGGCGACCTGTTTGCGATGTCGCCGGGGCTTCCCTTGGCGCCCGTCGTGGCATCCATTCGCGCACCGATTCCGCAAGGTGGCGGCTGGGCCTGGTTTGAATTCGGAGCTGCCCCCGGCGAACCCGCTTCGGACCAAGTGGATGCCGCCGCAAGCGCCATCATCGCGTGGCTCGACACTCTCGAATACGCGAGCGTGAGCCTGCTCGGGTTTTCGCAAGGCGCGGTCATGGCGTTGCAGTTGTTGCGCCACGCTCCAACACGATTCACCAAGACGGTCGCGCTTTCGGGTTTCATCGCGCCCGGGATCCACGCTGGCGACGACCAGCTCGCGCTCGAGAAGCCGCGCGTGTTCTGGGGC
>JANNCX010000338.1:0-7830 GCA_031387145.1 Salinibacterium sp. | reverse complement strand
CGACGAGGTCGAGCGTGTTTAGGGCCCGTTTGATCGAGGCCGTCCAGTCGGTGCGCGGGAGGCAATCGGCGTCGGTTCGTGCGAGCAACGTGGCCCCGGCCGAGATCGCGGCGCGCATGCCCGTGTCGGCGGCGGCGCCGGTTCCCTTCTGCTTCTCGGTGACGATGGTCCAGCGGGTCAAGCCACGCGCTGCCGCGAACGCTCGGATCACCTCGGCCGAGGAATCCGTCGACATGTTATCGACGAAAAAGACGTCGAAGTCCGGGTCGTCTTGGCTCGCGAGCGCCCCGAGCGTCGGGGTGATTCCCGCGGCTTCGTTAAAGACGGGGACGACGACGGCGAGGTTTGAGGCCTCGGCTGGTCTCGATACACCGCCTTCGGCGGCACTCGACCCGCCTGAGTGGGGTCTCGACTCCCCTCGCTTCACAACCGCACCACCATGAGACCGAGGCTGATGCCACCCGCGAGACCGATGAACATCACGAGGCTCCCGGGCGCGACCATTCCGCTCTCGCGCGCGCGGGCGAGTTGCAGCGGAAGCGTCACCGACGCGAGGTTGCCGTGGTCCGCGATCGTGATGACCGACTTGCCGAGCGGCACCCCGAGTCGATCGAAAATGGGCGGCAAGTAGGGCAGTGCGACTTGATGGATTGCGACGAGATCGAAGTCGGCCCAGCCCAGACCGTTCCGCTCGAGTAGCTCGAGCACGGGTTCGGGGCCGAGCTCGAGAAAGGCCGCCTGCAGCGCCGAGCCATCCATGTCGAAATAGCTCAAGCGCGCATCCCGCGGATTCATTGATCCGCCAATCGAGAGAGTGCCCGTCGTCCAATGACGAGACACCGCGACGAATTCGGAGTCGAGGATGCCCGTCGCCGCGTCATCCGTCCGCTCGAGAATCACGGCCGCGCCACCATCACTCATCGTGTAGCCCGGGAATGAGCGGATGAACTGCTCGTGCGACTCAAGCTCCCACCGCACGGCGTGGGACGGCTCCTCGCCGCTCGCGATAAGCACGCGCGCATACTGCCCGATGAGAGCCTCCCCCACTTGCATCGCGTTGAGCACGCTGTTGCACGCGTTCTTGACGTCCATGACGGGGCACGTGAGGCCAAGCTTCGCGGCGACAATGTGGCTTGTCGCGGGCTCGATGAGGTCTTGGCTCGCGCTCGCAAAGATCAATAAATCGATGTCGCCGGGCGACTCCTCGAGCGCGATTCGGGATGCCGCGACCGCGAGATCTGACGTCTGCCACCCCTCGGGGCGCTCGTGCACGCTGCGAACACCCGTCAGGCGATCGATGAGTCCCGTCGCGAGTTTGAGCCCCGGATTGCTCTCTCGAAGACGCCGCTCGGTCTGCGCCGTGGACCGAACCGACTCGGGCAAATAGACCCCGAGCCCCGCTATCTTCGCCGACGCAGAGTGCACGCTGCGAGCCTACTGTCCGAGAAGTTCCTCGAGCTCGAGCCAACGAGTTTCTGTCGCCTCGAGACCCTTCTCGAGTTCACGCAACTCGGTCGACAAGACTCCGAGTCCCGCGTAGTCGCCTTGATCGTGTGTGGCCATGCGCGCGTGCACGTCGTCGATTTGCGCGCTCACCTTTTCGATCTTGCGGGATGCCGCTGCGAACTCCTTTTGCGCGTTACGCAGTTCAGCACCGCCGAGTCCCGTGGGCTTCACTTCGGCTTTGCGGGCGGGAGCATGGCCCGTCTCGACCGCGCGAAGCTCGAGGTACTGATCGATCCCGCGAGGCAAGTGGCGCAACCCGCCGTGCATGACGGCGTATTGCTGATCCGTCACGCGCTCCACGAGGTACCGGTCGTGGCTCACGACGAGCAACGTACCGGGAAACGAGTCGAGCAGGTCTTCGATTGCCGCGAGCATGTCGGTGTCGAGGTCGTTGGTCGGCTCATCGAGAATGAGCACGTTGGGCTCGCTCAGCAGAATGAGCAGCAACTGCAGCCGTCGCTTCTGACCTCCCGAGAGATCCTTCACGGGAGTCGCGAGTTGCGCGCTCGAGAACCCCACGCGCTCGAGCAATTGCCCGGGAGTCATCTCCTTGCCGCCCGACACGTATGTGCTCTTCTGGCGCCCGATGACTTCGGAGACCCGATCGTTCCAGATATCTTCGAGTTCGAAGAGTTGCTGCGTGAGCGTCGCAACCTTGATGGTCTTGCCGCGCTTCACGCGTCCCGTCGTCGGCAACAGTGTGCCGGCGACGAGCGACAAGAGAGTGCTCTTGCCCGCTCCGTTTATGCCGAGAATACCCGTGCGCTCCCCCGGGGCGATTCGCCACGTGACATCCGTCAGCACGGACTTTTCTACGTAGCTCACCGAGACGTTCTCGAGGTCGACGACGTCTTTGCCGAGGCGCTGCATTGCCATGCTCGCGAGGCTCACACTGTCGCGCACGGGAGGCTCGTTCGCGATGAGCTCGTTCGCGGCGTCGATGCGAAACTTGGGCTTCGCCGTGCGGGCCGGAGCACCGCGGCGCAGCCACGCGAGTTCCTTCTTCATCAGATTTTGGCGCTTCGACTCCATCGTCGCTGCCATCTTGTCGCGCTCGACGCGCTGAAGAACGTAGGCCGCGTATCCGCCCTCGAAGGGCTCGATGAGGCGATCGTGCACTTCCCACGTCGCCGTGCAAATCTCGTCGAGGAACCACCGATCGTGGGTCACGACTACGAGGCCGCCAGCGCTCGCAGACCATCGGCGCTTGAGGTGCCCCGCGAGCCATGCGATGCCTTCGACGTCGAGGTGGTTCGTCGGCTCGTCGAGGAAGATGACGTCGTGGTCGCCGATGAGAAGTGCTGCGAGCGCGACACGACGGCGTTGGCCACCCGAGAGGTCGGCGACTTTCGATTCCCACGGGATGTCCGCGATGAGGCCCGCGATCACGTCGCGAACGTTTGCGTCGCCCGCCCACACGTGCTCGTCGATGTCGCCGATGACGGTTTGGTGCACCGTGAGCGACCCGTCGAGTTCGTCGGCCTGGTCGAGCATCGCGAGAGTGACGCCACCTCGGCGGGTCACACGGCCGGCGTCCGGCTCCAGGTGGCCCGAGAGCATCCGGAGCAAGGTGGACTTGCCATCGCCGTTGCGGCCCACGATTCCGATGCGGTCACCTTCGTCGAGGCCGATCGTGACCTTGTCGAAGATGACGCGAGTGGGATATTCGAGGTGCAGCGCTTCAGCGCCGAGAAGGTGTGCCATGTCGGCTCAAGCCTAGTTGCGGCTGATTCGTCGCCGAACCGGGCTACGTTCCGCTATGCGACGTTGACCGTGATCGTGTGCCAGCCCTCCGCGCCGTTCGGCACGACGCTCACGGGGACGCCCGATTGGGTGAAGTCCGAGGCATCCGTCGCGCGAACCTCGATCGTGTGGTTGCCAGACGTCGCGGCCCATTCGTATACCCATTGGCGCCACGTGTCGTCGGAGATCGGATCGGCGAGGCGCGCGGGCGTCCACGAACCGCCGTCGACGCGCACTTCGACTCCTTCAATGCCCGTGTGGGGCGACCACGCGAGACCCGCGACGGCGATCGTGCCTGCCTCGAGCGATGCTCCGTTGCGCGGCACGTCGATGCGCGATGACGTCTTGACGGGCCCGCGCTCTGACCACCCACGCACGGTCCAGTATGCGAAGTCGTCCTCGAATGTCGTGACCTTGAGCTCGGTCACCCACTTCGTGGCCGAGACGTATCCGTAAAGGCCAGGCACGACCATCCGCACCGGAAAGCCGTGCGCGAGCGGCAGCGGCTCGCCGTTCATCGCAACCGCGAGGATCGCGTCTCGACCTTCGTCTAAAAGCACGTCGAGGGGCGTGCTCGCCGTGAAGCCATCGTGACTCGTCGAGAGAACCATGTCTGCAGCGCCGAGCGGCCCGGCTTTCGCGAGCAGGTCACGAATCGGGTATCCGAGCCAGACGGCGTTACCGATGAGGTTTCCGCCGACCTCGTTCGATACACACGAGAGCGTCGCGATGGTTTCGATAAGCGGCAAGTCGAGCAACTCGCGATACGTGAGCTCGACCTCGCGTTCGACAAGTCCGGTGATCTGGAGCGACCACTTCTCGGCATCGATGATGGGCACTTGCAGCGCCGTGTCGATTCGATAGAAGGTGTCATTCGGCGTGATGACGGGAGCGAGGCCGCGGATGCTCAACTCCGCCCCCTCCGGCATCGCCGGCGCCGCGACGGCGGGAGCAGGCAACGCAATCGCATCTCGCACTACATTCGCTGCAGAAGTCGCCGCGCGCATCGCTTGCGCGGCGAGGGTCGCCACTACCGCCCCCGCAGCTGTAACACCCATGACCGTGAGAAAACCGCGGCGGCTGACGTCGGACGCCGTTGCTGGCACGGCGGCGGCAGCATCCGACCACACCCTCAATCGATCGGTCGCGATGCGCAACACGAACGCGCCGGCGACGACTCCTATCGCGGTCGGAATCGCCCACATGATCGTGGCACCCGCTCGCGTCGCGGCCGCTCCCCCCGCGATGACGCCAACAACGGCGAGCGCGGCGACACCCCCGCCAGGTCGCCGGTATTCGAGCAAGCCAATTCCGACGGCAAGAATTGCGACGAGCAATCCGAGGCCAACAAGCAGCGCGATCTTGTCGCCCGTGCCGAAAAGTGCGATCGCGGTGTCTTTCACCCACGGCGGAACGATGTCAATAACGAACGCACCGACAGCGAAGAGGGGGCTGCTCGGCGCTGCCACGAATTGCGCGACTAGGTCAGCGACGGCGAGCGTCGCGACGGCCGCCGTCAGGCCAACGAGTGCTGACCAAAGATTTCGACGCCGAGTATTCATGGCCGTGATCGTACCGCTCAATCCTGAGTTACTGGCTGAGCCAGTCGGGCGCGGGCGGCAGATCTTTAAACGTGCGGTAGATGCGCTTCGAGTCGCGTGCGAACACGACCCACACGGTCAGCACGACGATCCTGAAGTCGGTCCACAACGACTTGTGGTCGAGGTACCAGAGCTCGAGGGCTCCCTTGTAGGGCGTGATTTGGTCGCGGTAGAAGGCTCGCGGCTCGACGCCCGGCGCAGACAAGAGTGCCTCTTCATCGCGAAATACGATCGACCCGATGCCTGTGACCCCGGGGCGAACCTTGTAGATGGCGTCGCGAACGTGTTGTGGATAGCTTTCGTGATCGACCTCGAGTTGCGGTCTTGGTCCAACGAGGCTCATGTCGCCGAGCACAACATTGACGAGTTGCGGCAGCTCGTTGACCTTGGTGGCACGCAAGTATTTGCCCACGCGCGTCACTCGCGGGTCGCCGCGCACCGTGAGGCTTCCCGTGCCGATATTGGGACTGTCCTTGAGCATCGTCGCGAACTTCAAAATGTCGAAGCGGCTGTTGCCAAAACCGATGCGCTTTTGGCGATAGAAGATTTCGCCCTCGCCCGTGAACCGAAGTGCAATGACAATCGGAATCAGAATCGGGGTCAACACAATGAGCGCCGCGCCAGCGACGGCGACATCGAGAAACCTCTTAACGACTCGGTACACGATCACATCTTGCTGTCGAGGCTTTTGCCCGTTTCGACGTGGTGGAACGTCGGCACGAGTTTCACGAGAGCGTCGACGATTGCTCCCTTGGCGAGAGTGGGACGGGCGAAGAGCTCGTCGAGTTCTTCGACGATGTGACGGATGCCCGCAACATCCCGAGTCGGAGCCCCCGTCACGACGCCCAACGCTTCGAAGCGCTCAAGATCGACCGTCTCCGTGTCGGTGTAGAACTCCTCGAATGACTTCTCGCCCGAGGTGTCCGACTCGAAGTAAAAGACGGGCCACGTCGCGTCATCGGGAGCGCGGGATGCCGCCTTGGCTCGAGCCTCGTCTTCTGAAGCACACGGCTCGGGTTCGAATCCGAGGTCACGCAGGAGGGCATCCGCTATGGAAGAAAAGGTGAGCATTTTGGGCTCGTCGAGGCGGGGAAAGAAGATGTCGGCGGGCTTGCCCGTGATGCACGCGAGCAAGCACAATTGGCCGCTCTCGTCGGGCGAGACAAAATAGCGACGCACGTCAGACGGCGCAGACAACGGCTGGCCCTTCGAGATGCGCTCGAGGAAACCGGCGGGGAGACTTCCGTTAGAGAACGCGACGTTCGCAAAGCGCGCGGTCGTCGCTGGAAGCTCGGTCGAATACGCGAGCACCGCTTCTTCCATGAGCTTCTTCGATGCACCCATGACGTTCGCGGGATTCGCGGCCTTATCGGTCGAGACGCAGAAGAAGTGCTGCGGCGGTTGGTCGAGCAAGAGGTCGAGCAACGTGACGGTGCTGATGACGTTGTTGCCGAGCATCGCCTCGATCGAGTAGCGATCCTTCTCGCTGCGAACGTGCTTGTGCGCTGCGAAGTGCGCGACGATATCGAAGGGGCCTTCGGCCCGAAGCATCCGCTCGAAAACTGGATCACCGAAGCTAATCGGGTAGGTCGTGAAGTCGGCAGGAACGAACTGTTCGTGCGTCGAGCGCAAGTCGCGCGTGAGCTCAGTGAGGCCGTTCTCGCTCAAGTCGACGACGCACAAGCGGGCGGGCTTGAAAGGCAGCAACGCACGAATGAAGGATGCGCCGATCGTGCCGGCCCCGCCGATGACGAGCACCGACCGGCCGTCGATTGCAGCTCGCAGTTCAGATTCGTGCGCGCGAAGATCCTCGGCGAAAAGGCTCTCGTCGCGACCCGTCACGTGGCGCGCGATGAACGACTCGAGATCGAAGGTCGTGAGAGTCATGGTGCCGTCAAATCTACCAAGGGCGCGTTGTCACTCGCTCACGATGCGGGCGCCGTGCACAGGGCCCGTCGCTCGGATGACCGTGAGGCGAGCCGCGCTCAGCGCGATCTGCAGTTCGAGCGCCGAATCGAGGTCGGCCGCGAGGAACGCAATCGTTGGCCCTGACCCCGACACGATACCCGCGAGCGCGCCGTTCTCTTCGCCAAGCTCAAGCACAGCGGCGAGCGACGGTTCAAGGTGGAGGGCCGGCGCCTGGAGATCGTTGTGCAAGCACTCAGCGAGCATGTGCGGGTCGCCAGCGCGCAGCGCTTGCAGCACGTTGGGATCGACCGAGGGAGCCACTTGCGCGGGAAAGATGTCTTGAGAATTGCGGTCGCGGTGCCGGTCGAGTTCGTTGTAGACAGCGGGCGTCGAGAGGCCGAAGTCCGCGAGCGCGAGCACCCACTGAAACTGACCTTTCGCCAACGCGGGACTCAGCTGGTCGCCCCGACCCGTGCCAATTGCGGTGCCGCCTGTGAAGGCGAATGGAACGTCGGCTCCCAGCTGCGCTGCGAGAGAGAGCATTTCGTCTCGGGGTAGCTGGGTTCCCCACAGGGCGTCGCACGCTAGGAGGGTGGCCGCGGCATCCGCTGATCCACCGCCCATGCCGCCCGTCACTGGGACGTGCTTTTCGATCTCGAGTCGAGCCCCGCCACGGTAGCCCGTGCGACGCGCGAGGAGGCGTGCGGCGCTAATCGCGATGTTCGAGCCGTCTGTGGGAACGCGCGACAACTCGACGGCTCCCGTCAGACTCACCGAGAAATCGTCGGCGTGGAACGCCCGCACGTCTTCGTAGAGCGAGACCGCCTGGTAGGCGATCGCGACGTCGTGATAGCCGTCTTCGAGGAGCGCGCCGACCTTGAGAAAAACGTTCACCTTGCCCGGCGCCCGCGCGTGAACCATCTGCGGGGCGGTCGCTAAGGTCATGAGTCCAACCTAGCGCGCTGAGGTTGGGGCGGTGGGCGCCGGGGGGTACCCCGGGGCCCCCCCGGGGCCCCCGCCCGGGGCGCCCCCCCCCCAAAAGCCCCCCCAACCCATGTTTGGGACACCCCCC
>JANNCX010000328.1:0-2581 GCA_031387145.1 Salinibacterium sp. | reverse complement strand
CCCCAACCCCGCGAGGTTCGACATCAAGAAGGCCGAGTCGATCAACGGCGACCACATCAGGCTGCTCTCGATCGACGACTTCGCCTCGCGCCTCGAGCCCTACCTTGGCGACCTCGTTTCGACCGACGCTCATCGAGCCCTGTTGCGAGCTGCCGCCCCACTCGTGCAAGAGCGCATGCAGTTGCTGGGGGAGGCGCCCGGGCTACTCACGTTCTTGTTCCAGTCGGACGACGAGGTGACCTTCGACGCGGATGCTCTGCCCGGAGCAGAGGGCGCCGAAGTGCTCGATGCAGCGCTCGCTGTGCTGCCGGGCATCCCGAACTTCACGCACGAAGGCATCGAGCAAGCCTTGCGCGCTGAGCTCATCGAGGCGCGCGGCATGAAACCTCGCAACGCATTCGGTCCGTTGCGCACCGCGATCTCTGGTCGTCGAATCAGTCCACCGCTCTTCGAGTCGATGGAGCTTCTCGGACGCGATTCGAGCATCGCGCGCATCGCGAGGCTTCGAGCGCACTTGTGAACCGCACACGACCCTGGTGGCTCCCGTGGTTGCCCGCGGCGCTTCTCGCTCTCGCGATCATCGGCGTCATCGTGGCGTCGCTCGTGTTGCGCAACAACGGTCTCGGTGACCCAGCGCCCGCACCCACGACGGGTCAAGTGACCGAACTCAATTGGTCGAGTTTCACTCCCGAGGGCATCGCGTACATCGAAAGCTCGAGAGACGTGCGCGTCGATCTTTCTGATGGAGCTCCGGATGCCGCGCTGCTCGGCCTCGATGATGCCGCGACGCTCACGATCGGTCCGAGCGAGAATCTCGACATCGACAACGACTACTACCTCATCGTGAATGGCGGCGGGGAGGGATACGGCGGCTACAAGTTCACGGTCAGCGAGCTCGCAATCGTGACAGCGGATGGCCTGCTCGAGTCGATCGAGGCGACTCAGTCTGGCTACCCGGCGTTTCGCGAAGTGCTCAATCAGCTTCGACTCGAGGTCGACGATTTTGGCTGGCCCGAGCCCGATATCGACGCGCTCTTCGAGGATGTCGAGGTCGCGTCGCGCGACGGTGTGCCCTATGAATTCACTTTCGGACCGGGGTCTCGACTGGGAATTACCGTTGCCGCGACCGCGCGCTGCGGCACGGACGGGTTCTGCGTTCTCACGTACCTTGTGACTCCGGTCGTGCGCTAAAGTAGACAGTCGGCCCCGCCTCGGCGGGAACCGTTGGGGTATGGTGTAACTGGCAACACGGAAGATTCTGATTATTTTGTTGTAGGTTGGAATCCTGGTACCCCAGCTCAAAGCGACTCTTCGGAGTCGCTTTTTTGTTTGCAAATTTGTTCCGCTAGAAATAGACAGTGACACTATCCGATAGTTATACTATCCGTATGAAGATTTCACAGTTGTGTGATCAGACGGGCGTCTCGGTTGCCTCGATCAAGTTCTATTTGCGGGAGGGCCTCTTGCCCTCGGGCGAGAGAACGAGCGCGAACCAGGCAGAGTACGGTCACACACACGTCGAACGTTTGCGACTGATTCGCGCCCTCATCGACATTGGCGGTCTGTCGGTAGCGACAGCCCGCCGCGTGCTTGAGGCCGTCGACTCTACCGAGCTTCCCTTGGACTACGTGTTCGGCATCGCCCAGTACGCCGTGTCAGACGCGACGCTGTATGAGCCCGTCGACCCCGAAAGCATCGGGCTGCGAACCGTCGATGTGGTCATCGAGCGCATGGGGTGGGACGTCACCGACGAGAATCCAGGCAGGCACGGCGCAGCGCGAGTTCTCGACACCTACGCCGAACTCGGCCACTCCCATCTGGCTGAGATCTCACAAAACTATGTCGAGGCAGCCGAGCTGATCGCACGCTCCGATCTCGATGCCGTCGCGAAACGCGTCGACGTTCGTGACATGGCCGAGACAGTCGTCGTCGGCACGGTGCTCGGCGACGGCCTCGTGGCGTCGTTGCGGCGCATCGCTCAAGAGCACATTGCTCACCAAATGTTCGGTACCCACAGGAGAAACTCATGACCACCTCACTTTCTACCCCCGCCCGCGTACGCTGGCATCGGCCGTTGCTGTGGCTCGCCGCGTCGATGGGTGTGCTCACGATCGCGTGCCTCGTTGGGCTCATGGTCGATGACCGCACTCTGCTCGGAATCAACGTGTGGGAGAAACCGCTCAAGTTCGCGATCTCGACCGCGATCTACGGCGTCACGTGGTCGTGGCTCATCGGTCAGCTCGACAGATTCACGCGAGTCGCGTGGTGGGCGGGTACCGCGAGTGCCGCCCTCTTGCTCGTCGAACTCGTGATCATCGCTGGTGCATCCGTCTTCGGCATAACGAGCCACTTCAACGTTTCGACTCCGCTCACCACAGCCCTGTGGTCGATCATGGCCTTCTCGATCAGCGCCTTGTGGATAGCTACTTTCGTCGTGAGCATCATCCTGTTCCGAAACACGCTGGGTGACCGAGCTCGAACGCTCGCGATCCGTGCGGGAGCACTCATCGCGCTCGCCGGAATGGGACTTGCGTTTCTCATGACCGGTCCGACGGCAGCCCAGCTCGACAACTGGCAAGGG
>JANNCX010000293.1:0-7709 GCA_031387145.1 Salinibacterium sp. | reverse complement strand
ATCACGAGGATGGCGAGGGTCGTCAGCACAGTCAGCACCGCGACCACGACCAGCCACACCACCGCAAGGCCGAGCACCTTGCCGGCGGGGATCGCGAACCGGCCGACCGGGCGACTCAGCAGCAGCTGCAGGGTGCCCCGGTACTTCTCCTTGGCGACCGTGCCGTATCCGAGAACGATCGCAAACAAGGCGCCGAGGATCTCGAGGTACTCCACCCCGCCCCTCAACAGCTGCAGCGGGAACAGCTGCGGAGCCGCGGGGGCAGTCGTGCTGCCGCTGGCGGTGAGCTGCTGCACATACAGGTTGTAGGCATCCAGCTCGGTACGGAAGGCTGCAGCCGCGACTCCGACAGAGATCATCGTCGCGATAGCGAGGAACCCGATGAGCACGGCGAACAGCCGATCTCGGCGCAGGTCGAGCAGCTCCTTGCTAGCGATGACCCAGGTGCTACTCATTGAGACCACTCCTCATTCGATTGCGCGGAGTCACCACGACGACGACCGTCATGACGACCAGAAAGGCCAGGAGGATGAGGATGCTCGAGGTCGGCTCACCCGTGACATTCGGGTCCTGCAGGATGATGCTGGATGCCCGCTTGAACTGCTCGGTCAACGACAGCGGACCGGTGAACGCGGACACCACGTCGAAGTAGCCGCCCGTCGATGCCACGGCCGGCACGGGATTGAGCAGTGCGACCGGGCGGGCCGCCGTGCCGATCTGCGGGAGCACGAAGGCGACGGCGCTCCAGATCACGAACGGCACCAGCAGCGCTGTGGTCTCCTGCTTGCTTCGCAGACCGGTGAGCATCCCGAGCAGGGCGAATGTCGTCAGAAGAACCCACGACAGCAGCCCGAAGGCGATGACCCGTCCCGTGTCATCCCAGCCCAGCGGAGCGCCGTTGATGATGCTGATGATCAGCCAGCTCACCGAAAAGCTGATGCCGATCACGGCCGCGAGCACCACCGCGAGCCCGGCGAGCTGACCCAGCAGCCGTGCAGGGGTGGCAACCGGTCGGCTGAGCACCAGGTCGACGGTGGAGGCCTTGCGGTCACGCAGCGTGGCCTGCACCCCAAGCACAATCGCCATCAGGGAGCCGATCAGCAGCACGTAGATCACGGCATTGCGAGCGTAATAGAGCGGCGTCACACCGGCGAACGGGTTGGGCGCCGTCGTCAAGCCGTCGGCTACGACCTTGTTGTAGACGCCGGTTACCGTCTGGTTCGTGACCCATCCGATCACGGATGAGGCGATCACCATCCCGATGAAAACGATGAGAAGGATGTGGGCGGTCCGAGCACGTCGCGTGTTGAGCATCTCGTGCCGAGCGCTCACCAGGAACGTGTTCACGAGACCTGCTCCGACTCCAGCTGGAAGTAAATCTCCTCTAGGGAGTCCTCGCCCGGGAAGTCCGCGAGAGTCTTGGCCAGAGTGTCGTGGTGGATCAGCTTGCCGCCCCGGAGGATCCCGATGCTCGTGCACGTCTTGGTCACCTCGGAGAGCAAGTGCGTGTTCATGAAGATCGTCATGCCGAACTCGGAGTTCAGGCGCACGATCGTCTCGCGAAGGGTGCGAACGCCTTCCGGATCCAGGCCCGAGGTCGGCTCATCGAGGAACAGCACCGACGGTGCATGCAGGATCGCCTGCGCGATCCCGACGCGCTGGCGCATCCCCTTGCTGAAGGTGCCCAGCCTCTGACGGTCGCGACCCTCGAAGTCGAGGATGCGCAGCACATCTCGAATGCGTTGATCCGGGCGACGCAGACCCGACAGTTGCGCGAAGAACCGCAGATTCTCCATGAGCGTGAGGTTGTCGTAGAACTGCACATTCTCGGGCAAGTACCCGATCGCACCACGGACCGCCCGCGCATCGGCGATGACACTGTGGCCAGCCACCTCTGCATCGCCCTGTGTTGGCTCAAGCAGAGTCGTGAGTACGTTCACGGTCGTTGTCTTCCCGGCGCCGTTGTGGCCGAGAAGTCCGAACACTTCACCGGCAGCGACTTCCAGGGACAGCGCATCCAGCGCCAACGTGGACCCATACGACTTCGACAGGTTGTCAGTCGCGATTGCTGATTTCGTCATAGTGCCGACCGTATTCAGGGAATCGTGAGAGCACGATGAGAGAAGACGCTCGGCACTTGGCCAATCACTCGCTCATGTGGCCTACGGATCAGAGGTCAATTGGTCAACTAAGCCGGCTGGACCAGAACCTCGACAAACACTGGGCTGTGGAGGGCTAGACAGCTCGAGTTTCGTTCCAAAATCGGGCCCAAATGTTTTCAAGTGTGGGCAGAATGTGGGCGGAAACCACAACAGGCCCGACCGCATTTCAGAAGAACTGCTGGTCAGGCCCGCTATTTTTGGTGCGCCCGGAGGGATTTGAACCCCCGGCCTATTGATCCGTAGTCAATTGCTCTATCCGCTGAGCTACGGGCGCAAGTGGCTCACCATCAAGCCAACCTGAAAACTATACCAGCGACGAGCGTGCGCTAGGTGACGGCACAAACGCTCGGGTTGCGAGCGCGACGAGCACCGCGATGGATGCCCCGAGCAGGGCACCGGCCGCGACATCCGTCACCCAATGCACGAGTAAGTACGTGCGACTGAAGGCCATCGCGAGCGTCCACGCTGCCGCGAGCGCCCACGCCCACACTCGAGTCACCGCGAGTGCCAGCACGAGCGCGACGGTGATCGACGCGGCCGTCGTTGCATGCCCCGAAGGGAATGAAGTCGTCGTGAGGTCGAGCAGCGCGTCGGGCGGGCGCGGGCGATCGACCGCGAGCTTGAGAAGACTGTGCGCGCCCGAGGCGAGGGGAACCGTGAGGCCCACGATGATCGCGGCGTGCCAGCGGCGCGCGATCAGCAGCACGAGCACAAGCACAAGGGTCACGAGCGTCATCACGAGCGTGCCCCCGGCGACATTGAGGCCGCGCGCGATCGCCTCGATGACCGGGCTGGGGCTGCTCGCGAGCAGATCATGCCACCACGAGTCGACGAGAGTCGGCGGGCCACCCGTCGCGCGAAACCCTAGCGCCGCGACGATCACGATGGCGAGCCCGACCGTTGCCGTGAGGGCGGCGGGCACGTTGCGACGCGGCACTACTGAAGCTCGACCTTGTAGATCGGAACGAGGTTGACCGTCACACGGTCGGTGTCGATCCCGGCCGCGTCGAGTTCGGCCTTGAGCTCATCCGTCGTGGGCACCGGTAGTGGGCCTTCGGCACGCACGATGAGTTCGGTGCCTTGCCAGCTGACATCCGTGATGGCCCAGTCGTGCGCATCCGCCCACTGGTTCGCCACCGGGAGCACCGCGCTCTCGATGACCGCACGCGCACCGACCGAGACGCTCGACAGGGTGAGCGGTGCCCCCACGAGAACGAGCATGACCGCGAGAAGCGCGATCGGCCGTGCGAGGCCGCGGGGCTTGCCAGGCGTCTCAAGCCGAGCTAGCTTGTTGACACCGTAGAACGACATAACGACGATGCCCGTGCCGATGATCGCGAGCACGTTCGTGAGAAACAAGAGCAAAGCACCGAGCGACTGGATGACCGACCCAGACTCCAACGCGAGACCCACCACGACGAGAGGAGGCACGAGCGAAATGGCTATCGCGACGCCCGGGAGGGTGTCCGAGATGTCCCGGCGGATGAGCGCGACAGACCCCACGACTCCAGTTCCGAGCGCTGCGAGCAGGTCGATGAGCCCGGGCGTGACACGGCCCGCGACTTGCGGGTTAGTTTCGGCAAGGACATCCGCTACAACAAGGGTGCCGACGAGGTAACCGATCGCCACCGCGGCTGCGGCACCCGCGACGACCAAGAGGAGCGAACGCACGAGATTCGCACGATCGCCCAGCACGGTCGCGAGCATGGTGCCGAGAATCGGCGTCATGAGCGGCGCGACGATCATGGCACCGATCACGGTGGCCGTTGAATCCGCTACGACTCCCGCAGACGCGATGACCGCCGCGAGAACGAGCAAGAGCCAAAACCGCGAGTACTTTTGGCTCGACTCGGGTCCATCGAAGAAGACAGATTGCCGCATCGCGAGCTCGGTATTGAATCTGCTATCCACGGCGCGAGTCTATTCTTCAAGCAGCGCGGAATTGTGTCACGATTCTCGGAGCGCTCGAACCCGCGAGGAGGTTGCCCATGACCGGAGCAAGCGGCCCGGAGGCCGAGGGCGCTGCTCGCATGCACTCGGTCACGACCGACACAATCACGCTCATCGATTCGGTGCTGGATTACGCGCGCCGTCGCATCCTCGCCACAGATACTCCCCTCGATATGCCGCTCGCGGAGGCCGAACTCAAGCGACTCGTCGGTACCACAGTCAACGAGGACGGCATCGGGGCGTCCCAAGCCCTGGCCCTGTTCGAGAATGTGCTCGCTCCCGCGTGCATCACGACGGATCATCCTCAATATCTCGCGTTCATCCCCAACGCGCCAACCAAAGCCGCGACGGCCTTTGACCTCGTTGTTTCGGCGACGGCGGTCTACTCGGGATCGTGGATGGAGGGCTCAGGTGCTGTGCACGCCGAGAATGAGGTGCTCACGTGGCTTGCGCACGAGTTCGGCTTGCCTCTGGGAGCGGGCGGCGTCTTTGTGCAGGGCGGCACCATCGGCAATCTCTCGGCTCTCGTGGCTGCGCGCGAGCATGCCCGACGCACGCGTGCCCAGGACGAGTTGCCCGCACGGTGGACCGTTGTGTGCAGCGCCGAGGCGCACTCGTCGATCGCGGCCGCCGCGCGCGTGATGGATGTGGATGTGCTCAAGGTCACTCCTGGCGACAGCGGAGCCCTTGAGGGGTCCGTCGTGCGGGCCGCTCTCACCGAGTTGGGCGCGAGCGTGTTCGCCGTCGTCGCGACGGGAGGATCGACCAACTTTGGCATTGTCGACGACATCGCCTCGATCGCCGCCCTCAAAGACGAGTTCGACTTCTGGTTGCACG
Source organism: Salinibacterium sp. (assembly GCA_031387145.1). Lineage (GTDB taxonomy): Bacteria > Actinomycetota > Actinomycetes > Actinomycetales > Microbacteriaceae > Rhodoglobus. Next base: position 2,760 of record JANNCX010000293.1, on the reverse strand, counting down.
TCGACGGTGCGTACGGGCTGGCCGCGATGCTGTCCCCGCTCGCGCGCGCGCGGTTCGACGGTGTCGGGCGCGCTGATTCGCTCATCGTCGACCCGCACAAGTGGCTCTTCGCGCCATACGACGCGTGCGCCCTGATCTACCGCGACCCCGACGCGGGCCGCCTCGCCCACACTCAGCACGCCGAGTATCTGGACGCCCTCAACGATTCCTCCGAGTGGAATCCTTCCGACTACGCGATCCAGCTCACGCGCCGCGCCCGCGGTTTGCCGCTGTGGTTCTCACTCGCCACTTACGGCGCGGGTGCCTATCGTGACGCAATCAGCTCCTCCATCGAGCTTGCCCACGACATCGGGCGCGAAATCGAGAGCCGCGAGAATCTGCGGCTCGTGCGCCGGCCGCAACTCTCTGTTGTCGTGTTTGAACGCGTCGGCTGGTCGCGCGACGACTACGCGGACTGGTCGGCTCGCCTGCTCGACGATCAGCGCGCGTTCGTGACACCGAGTTCACACCTCGGCATGCCCAACACGAGGTTCGCGATCGTCAACCCGATGACAACGCGCGAGCAGCTCGTCGGAATCCTCGACACAATGTAATGGCGATCAAGGGTTCGCCACGCGAGCCGAGCATCACGGCGTGGAGATTCGTCATCACTTTTGGCACCGTGAGCCTGCTCGCGGACTTCGTCTACGAAGGCGCCCGGTCGGTGACCGGTCCGCTTCTTGCGGCGTTGGGTGCGACGGGACTCTTGGTCGGCATCGTGACCGGCATCGGCGAAGCCGCAGCGCTCTTGCTTCGACTTGTGTCAGGGCCGCTCGCTGATCGTTCGCAGCGATTTTGGGCGTGGGTGATTGCGGGATACGCACTCACGGTTATTGCAGTGCCTCCGCTCGGATTTGTGGGCGTGCTGTGGGTGGCGTGCGCGCTCATCATTCTTGAGCGAGTCGGCAAGGCGGTGCGATCACCGGCAAAAGACGCACTGGTGTCGTACGCGACATCGGCAACCGGGCGGGGCCGCGGTTTCGCGGTGCACGAAGCGATCGACCAGTTCGGCGCCGTGATCGGGCCGCTCGTGGTCGCTGCGGTCCTCGCGGTGACAGGCACTCAATACGGTCCAGCACTCGCGGTTCTTGCCGTACCCGGTGTGCTCGCGATCGCGCTTCTCGTCTGGTTACGCGCTCGCGTTCCGCATCCCCTCGATTACGAAATCGAGCGAAAGCATTCCCATCACGTTCGCGCGAGCGGGCGCGGGCGCGTGCGCTTCTCGGCAAAATACTGGACCTACGCGGCCTTTACCACGACGACAATGCTCGGCTTCGCGACCTTCGGCGTCATCTCATTTCATATCGTGGAGGCGAAGCTCCTCTCACCCTTCCTTGTGCCAGTGCTCTATGCCGGTGTCATGATCGTGGATGCCCTCGCCGCACTTGCGACGGGCTGGGCGTACGACCGCTACGGCCCGAGGGTCTTGTTTGCCTTGCCGATTGTCGCGGCCACGATCCCCGCGCTAGCCTTCGCCAATTCGCTGAGCGCCGTGATTGCGGGGTCCTTGCTCTGGGGGATGGCGCTCGGAATTCAAGAATCCACTTTGCGCGCGACTGTCGCCGACATTGTCGCACCAGGTCGTCGAAGTACCGCGTACGGCATCTTCGCAGCAGTCGTCGGGGGGGCTACGGCCGTTGGCGCGGTGCTTGCGGGTGGTCTTTACGATGTCTCCGTGCCACTGCTGGTGGGGATCACGATCGTGGTTCAAGCACTCGCCGCTCTTCTTCTGACGATCGTGATCCGGTCGGGGCCGCACGACACCGCGACGCGCTCGTAAGCCGACGTTTTAGTAACGAGTGTGTTTCAGCGCTTGCGTCGGTCGTGCTCGGTGAGTAGCGTTGCCAAGCTGAACACGAAAGGAGCCGAGCATGATTTTCTACACTTCCACGGGAATCTCCCGCGTAATCGCCGGCTTCGTCGGCACTCTCACCGCCTGATCGGCTAGAGCGCAAGCCCACCGATCACGTCGGTGGAGTGCTTTCGAAGCCCGATCACCCCGCGCTCTTGCGCGCCACCCGCCGCCACGAGCGGTCATCGGAAGCCGTCGACGCCGTCGCCACTCGCGCCTGTCGTCGTGCGCTCCACGCAGTGAGGAACCCCAATAATGAGTACGACAATGTCGACCGCACCCGGTCGAAGAGATCACCCGCCCGACCCCGCACCTGAAACTACGCTCACGGCAGTTCACCGCGTGAGCATCGTCGATCGCATCGCGCTGCAGCTGGGCGTTGCGCTCATCAAGTGGGGGCGTCGGCCTCGCCTGATACCAACGCGTGAGCGAATCGCTGCAGTCGTGGAGCATCGCCTCGACGAACAATCACGCGAGCGTGCGGCCGAGCGTGCGTTGCACCTAACCGCTTCGCGGCACTAGTGGCAGCCATGAGGAGCCGTCGTCCGAGCATTGACTCGGCGGCGGTCCTTCGCCGTGGCGCTACCAGGTGCCTTCAGGCGACTTGACTACCGGAACGGGCACGTACGACCAGTGCCCACCATTTGCATAGTGACCGGATGCCCAAGGCGAGGCCCAAATCGCAGCCTCAATGACCTCGGTCGGAGCAGAGGCCGCAAAACCGGCCACGATTGCGCTATACCCGGAGTTGCCGTGGAGCGCGTCCGCGGCGTTTTCGGCGGCAATCACGAGACTGTCGTAGCTGCCGAGCCCGCCGCCGCCACCCGAACCCCAGCCATTGTTCAGCGGATTGTTGCGGTTCCACCAGT
>JANNCX010000246.1:0-1777 GCA_031387145.1 Salinibacterium sp. | reverse complement strand
CATTCTCGCGGGCCTCGCGATCGAAAAGGTCGCAGGTGTTTCGTATCGCCAGTACGTCTTTGACGAGGTGTTCACGAAGGCGGGCATGCTCGACTCCGGTTTTTATGACCGGCGGGATGCAGCTCCGCGAGTAGCCGAGGGCTGGGATAAGGTCGATGGCACGTGGGTGTCGAACATCTACAGTTACCCGCCGATCGGATCCCCCGACGGAGGTGCGCACGTCACGGCGCCCGACCTCGTGCGTTTCCTCGACGCCCTGCGGTCCGGAACGCTGCTCAACGCCGAGTTCACGGAAGAGTTCTTCGTGCCGCAAGTCGAGCACGACGAAGCGACGTGGTACGGATTCGGCCTCGAGTTCGACATGAACGAAGACGGCACGGTGCGCTCGTTCTACAAGGAGGGCATCAACGCAGGGGCGTCCGGAATCGTGCGCCACTACCTCGAGGAGGGGCTCGATATCGTCGTGCTCTCGAACTCCGAAGAGGGCGCGTGGCCGATCATCCGCGAACTGGATGAACGGCTCGGCGGTTAGGCCCTAGCCGAACAGGCCCTTCTTGCGCTTCCAGCCGTGCTTCTCGAGGAAAGCGAAGAGGGGCTCCTTGATCCGGCTCGTCTCGAACGAGTAGGCGAGCACGGGAGTGATGCCATCGGCGGTCTTCGAAACACCACCAAACTCCATGCTGAATTCCTTCTGAGTCGTTTTGCCCGAGAAGCCGCTCGTGCCGATGCTGAATCCGCCGGTGCCGAACGACGAATTGGTCGACTTCTGGTGCTCTTTCGTTTTGAAGGTGCCTTTGCCTTCGTCGAAAGTCACGGTAATCGAATAGCTCTTGTCGATTGTCGCGAACTCAGCGGGGTAGAGCGTCTGGGCCCGCACGATGTCCCACTTGGCAAGGATTTCGTTGCCCTGCGATTCATACGTGAACGGCTGGGCCGGGTCGTTGAGTGTGGCAACCTGCGCGAGGAGTTCGGTTAGAGGGGTCGTCATGGGGTCAGGGTAGCCGGGATTACGCGGGAGAACTAGCGGTCACCCGAATCAGGTTGGCCCACGGGTCATCGAAGCTCACAGTCTGCCCGTCGTCGCGCGCCTCGATGCCGAAGTGGCGCATGCGCTCGCCTAGCTCGGTCACGTCGTCGGCCCCCGGCACCTCGATGTCGATTTGGCCGAGCCCGAGCGCGAGTTGGCGTGGGCCTGCTCCTCGGCTATTCCAGACGTTCATGGCCATGTGGTGGTGGTAACCGCCAGCGCTCACGAATAGCGCGGACCCCGGCATTTCGACCGTCGTCTCGAACCCGAGTCTGTTGACGTAGAACTCGCGCGCGCCCTCGATGTCGCCGACTTGCAGATGCACGTGGCCGACGCGGGCTCCGCCGATCATGGGCTCCGTAGCGGCAGCCTCGGTGAGGTTCTCCTGCAGAAACGCGTTGGGGTCGAGGTAGAGGGTCGCCATTTCTAGGCTGCCGTGCATCCAACTCCACGCACTGCGCTCGCGGTCCCAATAGAGCTCGACTCCGTTGCCTTCGGGGTCGGTGAAGTAGAAAGCCTTGCTCACGAGGTGATCGGAGCTGCCCGTGAACGTGTTGGGGTACTTCTGCGCGACCGAGTAGACGGCGGCTGCGAGCGCTTCTTCCGTGTCGAACAGAATCGCCGTGTGGAAGAGCCCGGCATCCCGCGGGCTCGCGTTCTTGAGTTCGGGCGTGTGCTTGAGCACGACGACGGGCGTGAGACCGCGGCCGAGCGTGACGGAGCCGGGGGTGGCATCGAGCTGCTCGAGCG
>JANNCX010000240.1:0-2274 GCA_031387145.1 Salinibacterium sp. | reverse complement strand
GAATGCCGAGACGGGCACGCCTACTACCCCGGCGAGGGCGGGGAGGGCACGGCAGAACTCGGCGGAATCCGTGATGCCTAGCGGCGAGGCATCCGCGACGATGAAATAGCCGGCCTCGGGAGTGCTCACGGTGAAACCTGCGGCGATGAGGCCCGCGGTCAGGATGTCTCGCTTCGCGCGCAGGGTCGCGGCAGCGGTGGCGAAGAACTCGTCGGGCAAGCCGAGTCCGGCGGCGATCGCCGGCTGGAATGGAGCCCCGTTGACATACGTGAGGTATTGCTTGACCGCGACGATTGGCTTGAGGAGGTGTCCGGGCGCGACGATCCAGCCGATCTTCCAGCCCGTCGTGCTGAACGTCTTGCCGCCGCTCGAGATCGTGACGGTGCGCTCGAACGCGCCCGACAGACTCGAGATGGGAACGTGCTCCACACCGAACGTGAGGTGCTCGTAGACCTCGTCTGTGACGATGACGGCGTCGTGGCGATGCGCGAGTTCGACGATGAGCTCGAGGGTTTCGCGCGTCAGTACTGAGCCCGTCGGGTTGTGGGGCGAGTTGACGAGAATGAGGCGCGTGCGGTCGGTAATCGCCGCGCGAAGGTCGTCGTGGTCGGGCTGGAAGTTCGGCGCTCGCAACGGCACGGTCACGTGCTTCGCCCGCCCCAAGCCTGCGATCGCGCCGTAGGAGTCGTAGAAGGGCTCGAACGTGACGACTTCATCGCCCTCATCGGTGAGGGCGAGAATCGTCGCGGCGAGTGCCTCGGTCGCGCCCGCGGTCACGAGCACGTGAGCAGTGTCGACCTCGATGCCATAGAACCGCTGCTGGTGTGCCGCGATCGCGTCGCGCAGCACGGGCATCCCTATCGCGGGCGGGTACTGATTGACCCCGTCGCTGATCGCTTGGCGCGCGGCCTCGAGCACTTCGGGCGGACCATCCTCGTCGGGAAACCCCTGTCCGAGATTGATCGACCCAGTGGATGCAGCAAGCGCCGACATCTCACCGAAAATCGTCGTGCGCAGTTGGCCATCGGGGGCAAGCAGCATCGCGCCGCGTGCCGCGCGTTGCCACGATCCGGGTTCCGTCATGGTGCTCCACCCTCTCCCTCCACCTACCCCGCGAGCCTAGCCGCCTGTGGATAACACCCTCGAGCCCCGCCCGGCTCGCCTACTGTGTGCTCATGCGGATTCTGCCTTCCATCGCCCTCGCAGCCATCGTCGTGTCTCTGGTGAGCGGATGCGTCCCCTCCCAACCACTCGCCTACACCCCCGCGCCGCAGCCGACCTCGACCCCCGTGTTCGCGTCGGAGGAGGAGGCGCTCGCGGCTGCGGTTGAGGCTTATGCGGGGTACCAGCGTGAAGTCGACGCTGCTTTGACAACGTACGACGTCTCAAACCTCGACACTGTCGCCGACGGTGAAGCTCTCTCAGCAGCACTCGAATCGGTGAAGAGTTTTGAACAATCGGGCCGGAGGCAGGTCGGTGAATCTGTTACTCGCGGTGAATCGCTCGCGCAAGCCGACCTTTTGACGGCCGAGCTAGTTCAGATATATGCCTGCCTAGATATCTCAGCGACCGATGTTTTAGATGCGTCTGGTAGTTCAACGGTGACAGGTTCAAGACCCGAGACGCTGTCCGTCATCGTTTCACTTGAGTGGCGGGCGGGCAACGACGTGTTGGTAGTTTCCAGCGAGGAGGTTTGGGACGGCGATTTCTGTGGCTAGGTGTGGTGGTCTGGCGGTGTTCGCGTTCGGTATCGCACTAGCCACGTCGTTGCTTCCAGTTGAAACTGCATTAGCCGCAACGTGCACGCCGGGCGCTATCCGTCTCGGCACCTGCAACATCAACGCATCAACCGACGACACGGGCGCAACCCTCAACGGCACGGGCGAGATTCCTGGCGATCCGGGCATCCCGAACTCAGACGGCCCCGAGGATCCGTACGCCGACTGCATCTACATCCTCAACGATCGCTGCCTCATGGCGGGCCCGGACAAGGGGCCGACCCAGCCGATCACTCTCGCCGACATCGCGCACTTCCGCCCCGACCCCGGCATCGATTCGATGCAACCATCCGGGTGGATGATCGTCGACCTCGATACGAACTTCTATGCGACGGGCACCTCCCAAGTGCACAACGGAACGCTCCTCGGCGCACCTGCCGCCGTGCGCTTCACGCCAGTGTCTTGGCACTGGAATTTCGGCGTCGGAAACACTGCAACTCGCTCGACGCCCGGCGCCACATGGGCGGCCCTCGGAAAGCGTGAGTTCGACGCGACA
>JANNCX010000199.1:0-1638 GCA_031387145.1 Salinibacterium sp. | reverse complement strand
GCTCCACTCAAGTCGGTCATCCAAGATCTCGCCGCCGGCGCGTTCATCATGGCCTACATCGCCTTCATGGCGGGCTTCACTGTGCTGCTTACGGCTCAAGAGGGCGGCGAATGGTGGACACTCGCGTTCCTGATCGTTGTTATCGCGGTCGACACGGGTGCATACGCGAGCGGTGTCGCTTTCGGTAAGCACCCCATGGCGCCCACGATCAGCCCGAAGAAAACGTGGGAGGGTTTCGCGGGTTCCGTCGTGGTTGCCGTGACCGCAGCGATTCTCTTGGCTATCTTCATGCTCCAGCAGCCGTGGTGGGTCGGACTCATTCTCGGCTTGACAATCGTGGCAACCGCGACAGCGGGAGATCTCACGGAATCCCTCATCAAGCGCGATCTCGGGATCAAAGACATCAGCACGTGGTTGCCGGGTCACGGGGGGTTCCTCGACCGCGTTGACTCGTCGCTCTTATCTGCCGCAGCGGCCTTTGCGCTGTTCTTGATCTTTACGTAAGGCAAGATAGTTCGGTGAGTACAACATTTCCGCGGAGCCGTAAGTCCAAACTCGGCTACAACGTCGACCAAGTCGAGGACTTCCTCGAAGAGGCAAGACGCGCCTATTCCGCCGACCGGGGCGAGCTTTCCGTAGTCAACGCTTCGAGCATCCGGCACACGGCATTCGCTATGCAAAAGGGCGGTTACTCAACGACTCACGTCGACGCTGCTCTCGAGCGACTCGAAGATGCCTTCGCCGCACGCGAGCGTGAACGAGCTTTCGCCGTCACGGGGGATGCCGCGTGGTACGCGCAAGCGCGCGGTTCGGCGCAAGAGATTCTCAATCGGCTCGCGCGGCCCGCGGGGCACCGGTTCTCGCGAGTCGGAATTCTGATGCAGGGGTACTCGCCGAAAGATGTGGACGCGTTCGCGGATCGCTTGCTGGGCTACTTCCAGCACGGCAAGCCCATGAGCGTCGATAACGTGCGAACCGTCGTCTTTCGCGGCAAGAAGCGCGGCTACACCGAGACGCAAGTTGACTTGCTGCTTGACGCAGTGATTGACGTCATGCTCGCGGTTCGGTAAGTCGCTCCCGACCGGTTATCGTCCGCATGGGCTAAAATCAATTCACTGTGGGCAGCCAATCGCGCATAAACGAACTCCGCGCGCAGCAAAAGAGTCTGGGCGGGGATGTTTCTGGGCGCCACGTGAGGTCCTCGTGGTCGCTCCCCACATTCGCGATCTTCGTCATTTTCGGCTTCCTGGCCGTGACGGTCGTTCCGCCCTACGGGTCGAGCTATTCCTCCGCATTCGGCTCGCCCATCGCCGAGCGGGGTGACCTGCAGTCGCTCGAAGTTGCGGGTGAGTACAGCAATTCTGCGGCTCGCGACGAGTTCACGACGAGCGAAGTGTATGTCGGTCCCGTTGCGCCTGCGGCGGGCATCCCGGATCCAGACACGGCGCAAGGAATCGCTCTCGTTATGGTCACGGCGCGGGGCTGGGGAGTGCAGGAGTTCGATTGTCTCGTCGCGCTGTGGAATCGCGAGTCCCGCTGGAACGTGTATGCGCACAACGCGTCGAGCGGCGCTTACGGAATCCCTCAAGCGCTCCCGGGCGACAAGATGGCGTCGGCCGGCGCCGACTGGGCGACCAA
>JANNCX010000160.1:0-3224 GCA_031387145.1 Salinibacterium sp. | reverse complement strand
AAGATTAGCATGAGTAACAGACCAAGGGAGATCGATGACCGAGCGCCTCGAAGCGGGAGCCGCGGCTCCCGAGTTCACGCTGAAGGACCAGCGCGGAGCATCCGTCTCCCTCTCGGATTTTCGGGGTCGCAAGGTCATCGTGTACTTCTACCCCGAGGCGATGACCGAGGCTTGTGTCACGCAAGCGTGCGACTTTCGCGACCACGCGAATTCGCTCAAGTCGGCGGGATATACCGTGCTCGGAATCTCTCGGGATGCCCCCGAGAAGCTCGCCGAGTTCGCGAAGCGCGACGGCCTCAACTTCGAGCTGCTGAGTGATCCCGACCGGGCTGCGCACGAGCGATACCGAGTGTGGGGCGAGAAGAACCTCTATGGCAATCTCGTGATTGGCGTCATCCGCTCGACGTTCGTCATCGACGAGAGCGGAGTACTCACGCACGCGCTTTACGCCGTCAAGGCGAAGGGTCACATTTCGATGTTGCGCAAGAAACTCAAGCTCGTCTAGGCATCGCGGCGCGACGTCGCGGCGACGACGGGCGGCGTGAACAGCAGCACGAGCACGACTATCGCGGGCACGAGAAGCAGCCAGCCGATGTCGGGCCGCGCGAAGAAACCCTGGAACGCACCCACCGCCACCGCAATCTGCAGCACTTGCCAAACGACGGTAGCCCCGCGCACCCACGGGCTTCCCCGCAAGACGTGCACGACGATGAGAGCGAGCCACACGGTCGCGCCAATACACAGCGCCGTGAGGGCGATAGCACTAGCGAAAGACGTCGGCGTCGCAGTCAACAATTCGCTAATCAGGTAAGCGGATGCCACGGCCATGAGCACACATTCGGCCGCGACAATTACTGCAAGCGCTACCACCAACGGTGGTCTACCCGATGGACTCACAGTGTTTCCCTCCAGAAAACCATTGATTTGCATCTATCGATATGAGAGTCTATGGGAGGTTGATTTCACGCTCCCAGGGTCGCGAGCGGTTCCCCCAGTTGTCTCTCACCCACGAATCAGGTTGCCGTCTCGCTGAGTTGGTACCTACCCGCGGTCTAGTCCGCCGCGAGCACCGAAGGAGTACCACCATGGATTGGCGCGATAAGGCCTCTTGCCTCACTGCAGACCCAGAGCTGTTTTTCCCCGTCGGCAACACCGGCCCCGCTGTCGACCAGATCGACAAGGCGAAGGCAGTATGCGGTCGCTGCTCGGTCACCGAGATGTGCTTGCAGTACGCGCTCGACACCTCGCAGGATTCCGGTGTCTGGGGTGGCCTCAGCGAAGACGAGCGCCGCGCCCTCAAGCGTCGCGCCGCTCGCGCGCGCCGCGCTTCCTAGTTATTCTTTAGTTAGCCACGTCAGCGGGATATCGATCGTCACTTCCGTGCCACGCCCCACGAGGGTGTGCCAGTCGATCGTTCCGCCGAGTTCGCCCTGAATAAGGGTTCGCACAATTTGCGTTCCTAGCCCCGACCCCACCTTGCCTTCAGCGAGGCCTACTCCGTTGTCGCGCACCTTCACGCTCAACAAGTCACTGGTGCGAGCCGCGACAATTTCGACTTCACCGTCGCTCTTGCCCGCGAGCCCGTGCTCGACAGCGTTCGTCACGAGCTCCGTGAGCGCGAGCGCGAGTGGTGTCGCATACTCGCTCGGTAGCGTGCCGAAACTGCCCGTGGACTTCGGATGCACGGTCGTCGTCGCACTCGAAGCAACTTCGGCAATTAGCAGGAGCACTCGATCAAACACTGCATCGAAGTCGACGTTTTGGTTGAGCCCCTCGGAGAGCGTGTCGTGCACGACGGCAATCGCGGCGACGCGACGCATGGCTTGGCCGAGCGCATCACGCGCGACTTCGTTGTGGGTTCGGCGAGCCTGAATCCTCAAGAGTGACGCGACCGTCTGCAGGTTGTTCTTGACCCGATGATGGATCTCGCGGATCGTGGCATCCTTCGTGATGAGCTCGCGCTCTTGATGCCGAACCTCGGTGACGTCGCGACACAGCACAATCGCACCGACGCGCTCGCCTCGGTTACGGATGGGGATCGTTCGCAACGAGACCGTTACGCCGCGAGCCTCGATGTCGGTGCGCCACGGTGCGCGTCCCGTCACGACGAGCGGCAGCGATTCGTCGACCGTGAGTCGACCGTGCAAGAGGTCCGTCGTGACCTCGGCGAGCGACTCCGCTTCGAGCTCGCCCGCGAAACCCATGCGGTTGAACGCCGAGAGGGCGTTGGGGCTCGCGAACGTCACGATGCCGTCGACGTCGAGTCGAATGAGACCGTCGGATGCACGCGGAGCAGCACGACGCGGAGCCGACGGCGCCCCGGGGTCTGGGAAGTCCCCGTGCGCGATCATGGCAAAAAGGTCGTTGGCGCACTCGTTGAACGTGAGCTCTTGCCGACTCGGTGTGCGGGCCTCGCTCAGATTGGTGTGGCGGGTGATGACGGCGATGGGTGAGTCGGTAGTTTGGCTTCCCGTCGGATTCAACCGGCGCAAGACGGGCACTGCGCGCACGCGCGTTGGGGTTTCTTCATACCAATCGGGAGCCGACGTGTCGACGATCTTGGAGGTCTCGAACGCCTCGGTGACTTGCGCCTTCCATTCGGGTCGAATGGCCTGGCCGACGAAGTCGCGGTAGAAGAGGGTCGCCGAACTCGACGGCCGGGCGTGAGCGACTGCGACAAAACTGCCTTCGGCGCTCGGCACCCACAAGACGATGTCGGCAAAGGCTAGGTCGGCGAGCAACTGCCAGTCGCCCACGAGCAAGTGCAACCACTCGATGTCCGCATCGCTCGAGCGGCCTTGCGCCTGAACGAGATCACTGAGGGTGGACACGGTTTCAAGGGTAGCGGCTGGGTGCTCGGCCGCAGCGCACTAGCGCCTTCGCCGCCGATGCCCGGTGGTCGTGGGAGCAAACCGCGACGCAACCAGGTCGCGCATCGCAACTCGCGCGGGCGAGCGCGGCGCGACATCCACGAGTGATCGCCCGCTCAAGACAGCACCGTCGAGCGCCGACTGGTCGTGCGGCACGAGCACGGGCGACTCGATACCGCCGAATCTCGAGAGTGTTTGAGTCACTTGGCCCGCGGGATTCATACCGATAGCGGATGCCCGCACTCGATTCATGACGACCGTGACGTTCGTAGTTGCCGCGGCTTCGACGAGGTCGACGTGAGCTCGTAGGAAGCGGGACAACCCAATCGTGTCAGCCGCGCCGACCGCGACCAC
>JANNCX010000196.1:0-2480 GCA_031387145.1 Salinibacterium sp. | reverse complement strand
CGAAGAGCTCCTGCAATTGCTCGGCGGGTATGCGAGCGCGAAGGCCGCACCCGCGATCGTCATGGTCACTCACCACGTTGAGGAGATTCCGGTTGGCTTCACGCACGCGCTTCTCCTCGCGAATGGTGCGATTGAGGCGTCCGGGCTCATCAACGAAGTCGTTACGGCAGAGAACTTGAGCGCTGCGTTCGGACTCACACTTGCCGTCACGAACGGCGGCGGCCGGTTCACAGCACGGGCTGCGTGATCTGGTAGTCTTGTGAGTCGGCCCAGAAGCCCCCTCATTCTCTAAATTGCAAGGAATCGCCATGAAGTCAGACATCCACCCCACATATGCAGCTGTCGTATTCCGCGACCTCGCGTCCGGTGCGACCTTCCTCACGCGTTCAACCGTGTCGAGTGACAAGACGATCGAGTGGGAAGACGGCACGACGTACCCCGTCATCGATGTTGAAATCTCGTCGGAATCGCACCCGTTCTACACGGGCAAGCAGCGCATCATGGACTCCGCGGGCCGCGTCGAGAAGTTCAACTCGCGCTACGCAGGCTTCGGCACCAAGGCAGATTCCAAGCCAGCTAAGTAGTTCTTGCCGTCGAGTCGGCCGCTCTAGAACATCGCCGAGCGGCGTTCGGCCCACAGCGGCAGAATCGTGTCTCTCGTGAGAGGGGCCAGTTCGACGTGCGGAACATCCGTTCCGTCGATCCAGAGCAGCTCCTCGATCTCACCAGCAGCGCTCACTTTGGTCGAGATCGACAGCGCAAATACCTCGGCTCGCACGACCGTGTTTGGCTCGTTCGCCGCAACCGCGCGAAAACTGCCGATGTACTCGGTGTTATCGAGGTCTAACTCGAGGCCGATTTCTTCTTTGAGTTCGCGCGACAGCGCGTCTAGGGCACTCTCGCCCGTTTCGATCTTGCCGCCGGCTTGCATAAACGCCGTCGTGCCGCGCTTGCGCACCAAGAGCGTGCGCCCCGAGGCATCCGTGATAATGCCCGCGGTCACGCGAAGCACGGTCGGTCGCTTCGGTGGAGTCGGGGGAGGCGCAGCGGCTGTGAGCGGGCTCGACGCCGCAAAAGCCGTCACAGGTACGCGAGCGAGGCTCTCGAGTGACAGCGTTCCCTGAGCGTAGATGTCGATCACGGGAACCGTGAGGCTCGGTCGAGGACGCGGTCGTGGAATCGGCATGGTATCGATGAACAACGATGGATCGTCGATGGGACGCACGGGCCAATCGTGATCCGCGACAAACGTTTCGTCGCCCTTGACCTTGCGGATGTAGTCCTGAAAACTCGACGCTTGCTCGGCGTACCAGAACTCTTGACTGGCGTGGAGTTGCGGGAGCGGGATGCCCAGTTCCTCGGGAAATGCGGCCGCAAGCGCGAGCGCAACCCGACCCGCAGCAATCGCATCCGCTCCCGCATCGTGCGCATCGTCGAGAACGACGCCGTAGCGTTCCGCGGCCGCAGTGAGCGTGCGCTTGCCCTTGCGAAACCTGTCAAGCGCCTTATCGATAACGAGGGGGTCGATGATCGGCGCCGGGTTGTCCAGTGGTTCAACGTGATGACGGCGGCACTCGCGGTCGAGCAGGGAAAAGTCGTAGGGAGCGTTATAGGCGACGACGGGCATCCCAAGCGCAAATAGTGCGCGCAGAGTCTGTGCGATCTCTGCCGTGACGGCGGCTGCAGATCGACCGTTTGCTTGCGCCATTTCTGTCGTGATGCCGTGCACTGCCGCTGCGCCCTCGGGGATCGCGATTTTGGGGTCCGCGAGCCAGTCCCAACGCGCGACAACCTCGCCCTGATCGCCCAGAATCGCGACGCACGCAGAGACGATTCGACTTGAATCAACATCGACGCCCGTCGTTTCGAGGTCGAAAACGCCGACCCGGCCCCAGCTGTTCATGAACTCAGGCTAAGGGTGCGTACCGACACCGTGGGTGATTGGTTATTGCGAGTCACCGAGCCGAAGCCAATAGAAGCTCTGTGAACCGAGAGTCAATGTCACGGTGCCGTCATCGCGAATCGACGGAAATTGACCTCCGCCGAACACATCGACTGCGCTCGCGCCCGCGTGACCGACGACCGAAATATCGACCGCGACGGGAGTGTGAGCGAAGCTGAACACGCACAGGATGTTTTCGGGTGCGTCGCCGAATTGGGTGTCTCCACCTGGGTACTCGCGCACGAACGCGAGCACGGATTCGTGATTGGTCTCGACGATCCGAAGCGAGCCGAGCCCGAAGACGGGATGTGCCTTGCGAACTGCGAGCGTGTTTCGAACCCAATTCAATAGCGACTTTGACTGCGCGAGTTGAGACTCCACGTTGATCTGGCTGTAGTTGAAAACGAGCGACTGCACGACGGGCAGAAAGAGCTTTCCCGGGTCTGCGTTCGAGAACCCGGCATTGCGGTCGGGACTCCACTGCATGGGCGTGCGGCTTGCGTCCCGGTCAGGCAACCAGATGTTGTCGCCCATGCCG
>JANNCX010000100.1:0-2621 GCA_031387145.1 Salinibacterium sp. | reverse complement strand
TCGACTTCGCGCGCGCGCAGGTCCTCCCCGCGCGGTGGCGCCACAGCGACCAAGAAGCTGCCTCGAGGCAAGCAAGTCATTATCGAAGAGCCCGGCCCACTTACGAAGGTGTGGATGGGCCTCGCTCACGCAACGGGTGGCGCGTTTCGAGTGCTCGGCAAAGAGACCCTTGCGCGTGAAGAGCGCCGCGATGGAGTGCCGTTCTTCATCTTCATCCTTGCGGCAATCGGGGCGATCGTTGAGTGGTTTAACCCCGCGGACCCCGTCGCGATCGCGCTCGACTCTTGGACCTTCGGGCTGCTCATCGGCCGAGTCGCTTTTGCGCTGCCCGTCATCATGCTCATCTTCGCGATTTGGCTGTTCCGGCATCCGTCGAGCGTGCACGACAACACGCGAATCGGAATCGGCGCCACGATACTCGTCATCACCATTAGTGGCTTGTGCCACGTATTCGGCGGACAACCAGCGCCGACCGACGGAGTCGAGGCTCTCGCGCAAGCTGGCGGACTGCTCGGCTGGGTAATCGCCGGCCCCCTTATCTACGCGGGAACCGTCGCGCTCGCTGTTCCCGTGATTTCGGTGCTCCTGGTTCTCTCGCTTTTCATCATCACCAAGACGCCTCCCAACCGCATCGGCGGTCGCTTGCGCGAGCTATACGCGTACCTTTTCGGAGCGCAATTGCCGGATGAGTCGGAGCGTTTGGCCGCGAAGTCAGCAAAGAACGACTCACTCGAGTTCGGCACACTGAGCGATCTCGGAATCGAAGAGGACCCATCCACTGTTCCGTGGTGGCGGCGTAACAAGTCGCACCACAACGGCGAGCCCGCGTTCGACAGCCCTGTCATCTCACGAGATGATCGAATCGATGCCGAGCTCTCTACCGAGGTAATCGAACCAGCGAGTACCAATCTCAATGACGAATTCGGGATCGAACTCCTCGAAGATCTCCTGCGTGCAGAAGAAGCGGTCAAGCGGTTTACGGGAGAAGTCGACACGGGCGCCACGGGCCTTCGCGATGACGGAGCGGGCGTGTTGCCCGGATTCGCGACGACAGCGAGTGAGAAGGGTGTCGCGGGCGAGTTCGACGCGCCCGTCGCGACGCGCCCACGCCAATCCACCGCTGTCTACCGGCTGCCGGCCGCCTCAATGCTTACACCGGGAACGCCGCCAAAGTCGCGCAGTGCCGCCAATGACGAGGTCGTCGCCGCGATCACAGAAGTGCTCAATCAGTTTCAAGTCGACGCTCAAGTAACCGGCTTTAGTCGAGGCCCGTCCGTCACGAGGTACGAACTCGAGCTCGGCCCTGGCGTGAAAGTGGAACGTGTAACCGCGCTCGCTCGCAACATCAGCTACGCAGTCGCGAGCAACGAGGTCAACATCCTGTCGCCCATCCCGGGCAAGAGTGCGATCGGTGTCGAGATCCCGAATAAGGATCGCGAGATCGTCTCCCTCGGTGACGTGTTGCGGTCGAACGCGAGCACGAAGAGCGAGCACCCCATGACCATCGGGCTCGGCAAAGACGTCGAGGGCGGCTTCGTCGTCGCGAACCTCGCCAAGATGCCGCACTTGCTTGTCGCGGGCGCGACGGGCTCCGGAAAATCGAGCTTCGTCAACTCGATGATCACTTCCGTGCTCATGCGCGCAAAGCCAGCCGAAGTGCGCATGGTTCTCATCGACCCCAAGCGAGTCGAGCTGTCGATCTATGCGGGGGTTCCGCACCTAATCACGCCCATCATCACGAACCCCAAAAAGGCGGCGGAAGCGCTCGCGTGGGTCGTGAAAGAAATGGATATGCGTTACGACGACCTCGCGTCGTTCGGTTTTCGTCACATCGACGACTTCAATCGCGCCGTCGTCGCGGGTGAGATCGTGTTGCCGGTGGGGAGCGAGCGCAAGCTGTCCCCGTACCCTTACCTCCTCGTCGTCGTCGATGAGTTGGCCGACCTCATGATGGTCGCACCGAGAGATGTCGAAGACTCGATCGTGCGAATTACGCAGCTCGCACGGGCATCCGGAATCCACCTCGTACTCGCGACTCAGCGCCCCTCCGTCGACGTCGTAACGGGTCTCATCAAGGCAAACGTTCCCTCGAGGCTCGCGTTTGCCGTCTCGAGCATGACCGACTCGCGAGTCATCCTTGACCAGCCGGGCGCCGACAAGCTCATTGGGCAAGGAGACGCACTATTTCTTCCCATGGGTGCGTCGAAAGCGATTCGCGTGCAAGGTGCGTGGGTTACCGAATCGGAAGTAGCGGCCGTCGTGCAGCACGTCATTTCGCAAGCCCGACCCGAATACCGAGATGATGTCGCTGCGCACGTCGAACGCAAGCACATCGACTCCGACATCGGTGACGACCTCGAGGTACTTCTCGCGGCGGCCGAACTCGTCGTGAGCACACAATTCGGCTCGACCTCGATGTTGCAGCGCAAACTGCGAGTCGGATTCGCGAAGGCTGGGCGGCTCATGGACCTTCTCGAGTCGCGCGAAATCGTCGGCCCATCCGAAGGCTCGAAAGCCCGCGATGTTCTCGTGAGTGTCGAGCAACTCCCCAGTGTGCTCGCTCGACTTCGAGGTGACGAGAGTGCACCGCTTGAGCGCGACGCAGTTGAAGAGTCGTTTAG
>JANNCX010000039.1:0-5243 GCA_031387145.1 Salinibacterium sp. | reverse complement strand
TGCGTGCAGGTCGATTCCGGCGGCATGCTGCACGGGGTCCTGCTTGCGCGCACGCCCGGCACCGAGCCGCCAAGCCGCAATGCCGAATGGCAGGGCGGCTTGAGAGGCGAGCACCCCGTCTGCCTCGGCGAGGACGACGTGTGACTCGCGCGCTGCCGGGAGTGCTGCATCCGGATCCCCACCTTGCGCGCTAATCATCGCGCGCCACGTATCCATCGCCTTACCGCTGCTCAAAGCGCCCTCGACATCGGCGTCGGGTTGGCCCGCGAGCGCGAGCATCTCTTTAGCGAGCGCGAGCGTGAGTTCGACGACGTCGGCGGGGCCTCCGCCAGCAAGAACCTCAACGGATTCGCACACTTCGTTAGCGTTGCCGATCGCAAGCCCCAAGGGAACATTCATGTTTGTCAGCAGCGCGACGGTCTTGACGCCTGCGTCATTGCCGAGTTGCACCATCGTCTCGGCCAGCTCGCGACTGCGCGCCGGATCTTTCATGAAAGCGCCAGACCCGAACTTGACGTCGAGCACGAGCGCCGACGTGCCCTCGGCAATCTTCTTGGACATGATGGATGACGCGATGAGCGGTATCGCCTCGACCGTGCCCGTGATGTCGCGCAGAGAGTAAAGCTTGCCGTCTGCCGGGGCAAGACCCGAGCCCGCGGCACAAATAACCGCGCCCACGCTACGCAGTTGCGCATAGAACTCGTCGTTGCTCAAGTTGGCTCGCCAGCCCGGGATGCTCTCTAGCTTGTCGAGCGTGCCCCCTGTGTGACCGAGCCCGCGGCCCGAGAGCTGAGGCACTGCGACGCCGAAGGATGCCACGAGGGGAGCGAGCGGCAACGTGATCTTGTCACCCACACCACCCGTCGAGTGCTTGTCGGTCGTCGGCTTTCCGAGCCCCTCGAAGGAGAGCGTCTCGCCCGATGCGATCATCGCAAGCGTCAGGTCGCGAATCTCGGCGCGCTCCATACCGTTGAGAAAGATCGCCATCGTCATAGCCGACATTTGTTCGTCGGCGACATACCCACGCGTGTACGCGTCAACGAGCCAATTGATTTGCTCAGTCGACAGGGTTCCCTTGTCCCGCTTGGTGTGGATCAGGTCGACTACGTCGAATGGTTCTAGGGTCATGCTCGATACTCCTCAAGGGTCCGCGGACCGAAAGCGTCTGGAATTACTTCGTCGATGGTGCGGATTCCCGAGACAGTCTCGAGCAACATCCCGTCGGCGGAGTGCTCGAAGAGAAGTTGCCTGCAGCGCCCACACGGCATGAGCGCGTTGCCCTTACCGTCAACGCACGTGAACGCGACGAGCTTGCCGCCGCCCGTCATGTGCAGTGAAGAGACGAGCGCGCACTCGGCGCACAACGTGAGGCCATACGACGCGTTCTCGACATTCGCCCCGGAGATCACGCGCCCGTCATCCACTATTGCCGCGACGCCTACGGGAAAGTTCGAGTAGGGCACATACGCGTGAGTCAGTGCCTCGCGCGCTACCGCGCGGAGGGCATCCCAATCGATCTCACTCATGACTTTATGTACGGTCGACCAGCCGCGGCGGGCCCACGAACTCGACCGACGAGTCCCGCGACTGCAAAGATCGTTACGAGATACGGCAGCATCAGCATGAACTCGCTCGGTACTGGCGAGCCGATGACGCTCAGGACGCTTTGCAAGTTCGACGCGAAGCCGAAGAGAAGCGCCGCGAGGGTCGCCCGGATGGGGTCCCAACGCCCGAAGATCACAGCGGCCAAAGCGATGAAGCCCGCACCGGCCGTCATCTCCTTGTTGAAGGCACCGACCGATCCAAGCGTGAAGAACGAGCCACCGAGGCCCGCGATCGCTCCAGCGATTGATACATTCCAGAATCGAGTGCGGTTGACTTTGATGCCTACTGTGTCTGCCGCTTGCGGGTGTTCACCGACGGAACGCAAACGCAGGCCCCAGCGCGTCTTGAAGAGTAAGAACCACACGGCCGCGACCGCGATGTACATGAGGTACACGATGACGGTTTGCCGGAACAGTACGGGGCCGATAATCGGGATCTCGCTCAAGAGCGGAATCGGCAATCTTGGAAAACGCGGCGGCGTGTTGAGCAAGGCCGAATTGTCTGTCAGGAGCGTCGAATAGAAGAAGTTCGTCAACCCGATAACGAGAACGTTGAGCACGATTCCGACGATGACCTGGTCGACAAAGTACTTGATCGAGAAAGCCGCGAGTACGAGAGAAACAAGTGCTCCAGCGACCGTCGCAGCGATGAGACCGAGCACGAGTTGACCTGTCATCGAGGCTACGACCGCAGCCGCGAACGCACCCGCGAGAAGCTGCCCCTCAATCGCGACATTGACGACGCCCACTCGCTCCGAGATCACGCCCGCGAGTGCTCCATAGATGAGCGGCGTGCTGAGCCCAACCGCGCCGATCAGGAGTCCGGGCACGGGGATCGTCGCGTCAGCGGCCGCCCACGTGAGGAATCCCGCGAGAAACAGGACCGCAAAGACCCCGAGCAGCCACAGGGGTGTCTTCTTGGCTCGCACCACATAGAACACAGAGAGGCCCGCGAGTAGCACGAGCAGCACCGTGATGACGTAGCACGCACTCTGAACATCGACAACGAGGGCGGGAAGCTGGATGAGGTCGACGTCGGTTGAGAGCTTGAAAACCGTTGTACCCGTCGTTCCGAAGACCACGAAAATCAGCACCGCGATGACGGAGAACACTCCGAGCGCAATGGGCGGCTTCCAGTTGCGGATGACCGCCTTCTCTAGTTCGACGGCCGTTGTTTCGGGGCTCGTGTTCGTCACGACGCTCATTTTGCCGCCTCCACAGTTGCTGACTTTGAAACGCGCGGCGCCCGAGTTGTACCCGGCACCGGCAACCGGAAGATCGCCCGAACGAGCGGCGGAGCCGCAATGAAAAGCACGATAAGGGATTGCACGACGAGCACGATGTCAATCGGCACGCCTTGCGCGGCTTGCATCGAGTACCCACCCGCTTTGAGCGCTCCGAAGAGCAACCCTGCTATGAATACGCCCAACGGCCTGGATCGCCCAAGCAGGGCGACCGTGATCGCGTCGAAGCCGATGCTCGCGTCTATGCCGCTCGTGAACCCCGTCGTGACGGTGCCGAGCACTTGACTCACGCCGGCGAATCCGACGAGCGCGCCCGAGATCGCCATGGCGTAGATGTAGTTTCTCGGCACATTGATGCCCGCGACCCGTGCTGCGTTGGGATTAGCTCCAACAGCCCTGAACTCGAAGCCCATGTTCGAGCGATTCATGAGGTACCAGACGAAGATCGTCGCTGCGATCGCGAACACGAATCCCAAGTGCAGGTTGTAATCGGGGCCGAGCAGGTTGGGGAAGATCGCCGTCTCGAGCATGGGGGGCGACTTTGGGTTCGACGACCCGGGTGCTTGGAGCGCGCCCTTCGTGTTCAACAGATACGAAATTAGATAGAACGCAATGTAGTTGAGCATGATCGTCACGATGACTTCGTGCGCGCCAGTGCGAGCCTTCAGCAGTCCGACAAGACCGCCCCAGAGCGCCGCCGCCATGACCCCCGCCAAGATCGCGACGATCAAGTGGATGCCAGCGGGCATCGGCCACGCGAATCCGACGTACCCGGCAGCACCCGCCGCGACGAGCATCTGGCCGCGGCCACCAATGTTGAACATGCCTGCCCGGAAGCCGACGGCTACGCCAAGCCCGGCAACGATGAGTGGCGTTGCAAACGTCAGAGTCTCAGTCAGTGGGCGGATGCCGTCAGCAAACGACGGGCGCTTGAAGTTGTAGATCGAGCCCTGGAAGAGCGCGATGTATGCACCCGTGGTCGACTTCCAAATCGCCACGAACGTGTCGCCCGGGCGAGAGAAGAAGTAGACCAATGCGGCCTTGACGTCGTCGTCGGTGAACGCAATCAGAATCGCACCCGCGACGAAAGCGAGCAGCACCGCGAGAATCGAAATCATGACACTACCGCCCGTGATGTCGCGCAATACCTGATTCGCGCGCGACGGTTGGGGCTCGGTCACTGCCGACGTTTCACTCACTTTTTCGCTCCCGCCACTGCAAGGCTTTCGCCAGCCATCATTAGTCCTAGCGTCGCCCGCGGAGTGTCACCCGGCACGATTCCGACGATAGTTCCGCGATACATGACCGCGATGCGATCCGCGAGAGCGACCACTTCGTCGAGCTCGGTCGAGACAACGACAACGGGAACGCCAGCGTCTCGCGCCTTGATTATCTGGTGATGCACAAACTCGATCGAACCGACATCGAGTCCACGAGTCGGTTGAGCCGCTACGAGCAACCGCAGCTCTCGGCTGAGTTCTCGAGCAAGAACAACCTTCTGCTGGTTGCCGCCCGAAAGCTGGCTCGCGAGTGAAGTGATTCCTTGAGTGCGAATGTCGAACTCTTTGACCTTTTCCTCGGCAAATTGAGCGAGGTACCCGAGCTGGAGCGTGCCGAGCTTGGAGAACGGCGCTTGATTGGCTCGATCCAGCATGAGGTTTTCCGCGATCGTGAATTCGGCAACGAGCCCGTCTTCTGTGCGGTCTTCTGGCACGAAGCCGACTCCGGCGTCGAGGGTCTTACGCACCGACAACTCTCGAAGCGACTTGCCATCGAGCGTGATGGTCCCCGTGGTCTTGGTTTGAAGCCCCATGATGGCTTCCGTGAGTTCGGTCTGGCCGTTGCCTTGAACTCCGGCGATGGCGAGCACTTCACCCGCGCGAACCTCGAAACTCACGTTGTTGACGACGAGCTGATCGCGGTGGTCGATGACCGAGAGGTTTTCGACGATGAGGGCGGCTTCGCCCACTTTCGACTCACCCTTGTCGATCATCAGATCGACGGCGCGACCGACCATGAGCGAAGCGAGCTCCTCGTTGGTCGCAGTCGGTGACGCTTCGCCGACGACCTTGCCGAGCCTCACGACCGTGATCCGGTCGGCCACCTCGCGAACTTCGCGCAACTTGTGGGTGATGAAGACAATGGACGTTCCTGCGGCCTTGAGGCCTCGCATGATGACCATCAACTCGTCGGTCTCTTGCGGAGTCAGCACGGCGGTTGGTTCGTCAAAGACCAAGACTCGGGCATCCCGCGACAGTGCCTTGATGATCTCAACCCGCTGTTGAACTCCTACGGGGAGATCATCGACGAGAGCGTCTGGGTCGACGTGAAAACCGAATCGGGCCGAAATTTCCCGCACCTTCTCGCGGGCGCTCTCGAGGTCGAGCACGCCGCC
>JANNCX010000341.1:0-1821 GCA_031387145.1 Salinibacterium sp. | reverse complement strand
CGAGAAGGCGTTCGGCGGTCGCGTCGAGATGGAGCTGACTGACGGTAGCCGAATCGTGGAGGAGATTGCGGTGGCCGACGCGCATCCGCTCGGGGCACGACCGTTTGGTCGCGAGCAATACGTGGGCAAGTTCCGTGCGCTCGCCGCGGGCGTTCTCGCCGATGACGAGATCGCGCGCTTCCTCGATGTCGCACAGCGGCTGCCCGAGCTGACGGACCTCAGCGGCCTCACGATTCGAGGCGACTTTGCTGCGGTAACTGCGAAGGGAATCTTCTAATGCTGTATTCGACGATCACCCCAGCCGAGAAGCGCGCGGCACTGCGCGCTCGTCTCGCGACGGGCGAACTCTTGCGGTTTCCGGGCGCCTTCAATCCATTAAGCGCGCGGCTCATCGCCGACAAGGGTTTCGAGGGTGTCTACATTTCGGGCGCCGTGATTGCCGCCGACTTAGGACTACCGGATGTCGGGCTCACGACTCTCACGGAGGTCGCGACTCGAGGCCAGCAGATCGCCCGCCTGACCGATCTTCCGGCAATTATCGACGCGGACACGGGATTCGGAGAACCCATGAACGTCGCTCGGACGGTGCAGTCGCTCGAAGACGCGGGGGTTGCGGGGCTGCACATCGAGGATCAGATCAACCCCAAGCGCTGCGGTCACCTCGACGGCAAAGCCGTCGTCGATTCCGCTACGGCCATCAAGCGCATCCGTGCCGCCGTCGACGCGCGTCGGGACCCCAACCTGCTCATCATGGCGCGCACCGACATTCGCGCGATTGATGGACTCGACGCAGCCGTCGAGAGGGCGAAGGCGCTCGTCGACGCTGGCGCCGACGCAATTTTTCCCGAGGCAATGGCCGATCTCAGCGAGTTCGCGGCGATTCGCGCGGCCGTCGACGTGCCGATTCTCGCGAACATGACGGAGTTCGGAAAGAGCGAGCTCTTCACGACCGAGCAACTCGCCAGCGTCGGAATCAACATTGTGATCTACCCCGTGAGCTTGCTGCGTCTCGCGATGGGTGCAGCGGAGCGCGGGCTCGACTCGCTCGTCGTGGAAGGTTCGCTGCAGAGCACCGTCGGCGACATGCAGACGCGCGCGCGGCTCTACGAACTTCTCGACTACGAGAGCTACAACGCGTTCGATAATTCGGTTTACAACTTTTCGCTGGTTGAGTAGCGCGCTGGAGCTGAAGGAATCGCAACGCGATTCTGCGACGCCAGCGCCGACTCAGCTGCGCTGGGTCGGTATCAGCCCAAACAGAAACCCCCAAGGAGCAAAATGTCAGACATCAAGAAGGGCCTCGCGGGCGTAGTCGTCGACACGACGTCGATCTCGAAGGTCAACCCGGAATCCAACTCGCTCCTGTACCGCGGCTACCCCGTGCAAGAGCTCGCATCGCGGTGCTCTTTCGAAGAGGTCGCGTACTTGCTGTGGCATGGAGAGCTGCCCGACTCCCGCCAACTCGCCGAGTTCGAGACGCTCGAACGGTCTTGGCGCAAGCTCGACGAGCGCGTCAAGCGCGTCATCGACGAGTTGCCCGCGTCGTCGCATCCCATGGACGTCGTGCGCACCGCGGTGAGCGTCATCGGGGCGTGCGATCCGGATGCCGCCGACTCGAGCCCCGCGTCGAACCTCTCGAAGTCGATCCGGTTGTTCGCGCAACTGCCCGCGATCGTGGCGTACGACCAACGCCGCCGTCGGGGGGAGCACCTCGTCGAGCCGCGCGACGACTTGGGGTTCTCGGCCAACTTCTTGCACATGACGTTCGGCGAGGTGCCCGACCTCGTTGTCGTGAGCGCGTTCGACGTATCGATGATTCTC
>JANNCX010000335.1:0-5932 GCA_031387145.1 Salinibacterium sp. | reverse complement strand
GCTTCATCGACGCGGAACTCGTCATTGTCGTCGAGCCACCTCCGAGTCGACTCCCGCTCGGGCCATTGGTCCATCCCGGCCCTGAAGAGAGCGAGATCCTCCATGGGGCGCACCATGAGGTCGAGCTCAAAAAGTGACTCGTGTTGCTCGACCGCGGCCTGAAGCTCGTCGGGTTCGTACGCGTTGCCGAGCCGACTCCACAGAACGAGATCAGCGGTGGGAGCGATGGGCGCGGTCGGCTCGATCTGCACGAACGTGAGCCGCCGTACGACCTCGACGACGTCGGTTGGCCGCGGCGAATCCAGCAGTTGCGCGCTAACGGCGATGCGTCGAGCGTGCTCGAGACTGAGCTGGATCACCACGCTATGCCGTAGAGCTAGTCCTTACGCTTCGACGCTGCCTTGTCTTTCTTGTCGGCGCGCTTTTCTTTGAGGCTCTTTGACGCTGCGGTCTTTGCCGTGGACTTCTTGGGCGACTTATCAGCCATGGTCAGATCCTCCTCGTGAGCCGGATGCTCGTACAGACGACTTTACGCGCATTACTCGAGTCGATCGTCGCGACCCAGGAGCTTCTCAATCTCGCGCCGCTCCCGCTTGGTCGGGCGCCCCGCTCCGCGGTCCCGATACGGGATGAGCGCGACGTCTTCGGGCGTCGGCAGCGGGGGACTGTTGTCGATGTAACTCTCGACCGCAACCGTCGCCGCGACTCGTCGCGAGAGCGTCTCGCGCACGACCAGCACGCGGTCGAACCCAGAGATGCGCACGCGCACTTCGTCGCCGGGCTTGACGGATTGCGCGGCTTTCGCTCGGTCGCCGTTGACTTTCACGTGACCCGAGCGGCACGCCGATGTCGCGAGCGAGCGCGTCTTGAAAACCCGAACCGCCCACAGCCAACTGTCGACGCGAGCCGAAGCGGTAGTCACGCCGAGAGCTGCGACTTCCAGCGCACGAGCTCGCGCACGGTCGAACTTGAGTCGCTCGCGAGGCGCTCCATCGCGTCGTGCGGCACGTAGAAGTTGACCGCGAGAAAACCACGTACGCGCTCCGAGAGGTCGTCGACGAGTGACCGCAAAACGTCACACGGCGCCGTCTCGTTGCGTGCGACGCACGCGCGTACGCCCTCGTCGGGGTCGCGAGCGAGCGCAACGAATACGTCTTCCGGGGTGTGGTAGCTACTGGCCACACTCTCGCGAATCTTCGGGTTTGCATCCACCGCGAGCAATCGAAGCCGCGCGATCTTCGTCGCCGTCATCTCGGGAGCCGGGTGCAAGACCGCCGCTTGCTCGGCCGTGAGCATTGCGGGCGCCATCGCGCGCAATTGCGCCAATTGAGCGGGCGTATTGAAGCGGATGCACGACATGCCGTTAACGCTAACTCAGGCGCGTGCCGTCGCCTCGGTCTCGGTGCGGCGCGGCGGCCACGGCACGACGGCGGACGTGCGCGCCTGGTAGTGCGCGTACTCGGGGTACTTGCCGAGCGTGATCGATTCCGTGAATCTCGTCGAACCGACGAACAACAGGGTGAGTAGCGTCGCCCCGAGCGCCGTCCACTGCACGAGCGAACCCGCAGCGATCGCGCCGAACAAGAACAGCACCCACCATTGTGCTTGTTCGAAGAAGAAGTTCGGATGCCGCGACCATCGCCACAGCCCGGTCTGAAGAAACCGCGGAGTGAAGTCGGCGCCGCCGAGTTTCTTGGCTTTGTGGAAATTCCACTGCTGCTGATCCGCGATCGTCTCGCCCGCGAGCAAGCCGAGGAACAGCACCGTGAGGGCGAGGTCCCACACGCCGAACGGCGTCGCGGTGTTCTCGAACGCCGTGAGTGCAGGCAGAGTGATGAGCACCAGGATCGCGTTTTGGTACAGCACGATGAACAGCAGGTTGAAGATCGCGAATTGCCACGGCTTCATGCGGGCGCGCAACACGGGCCAGCGGTAGTCCTCGGTTCCCGTGTATCCACCCTTACGCGCAAAGTTGAAGGTAAGCCTTGCGCCCCACAGAGTTACGAGCACGGCCATGGTCGTGAGCCGGGCATCCGCGAATCCAGCAAACCCGGCGAATACCCACACATATACGACTGGCACGATCGACCAGAGTCGGTCGACCCACGAGTGCTCGTGCGTGATGAGCGACGTGATCCACGTGAAAGCGCACACGGCCGCGGCGATCACAATTACGATAAGGAGAGGAACCATTCCGGCATCTTATTGCGCTCGCTAGACTCGTGCATTGTGAGAGCAAACCGCGTAAGCGAAGTGAGCAGTCGAATACTCACCGTGCCCAACGTGTTGAGTTTCGCGCGACTCGCGATGGTTCCCGTTTTTCTCGTGCTCATCCTCAATGGACACGACGGGTTTGCGCTCCTCGTGCTCGTGATTTCGAGCGTCACCGATTTTCTCGACGGCTATATTGCCCGCACGTTCAAGCAGACGAGTCGACTTGGGCAGCTTCTGGATCCCGCCGCCGATCGGTTGTTCATCTTCGCGGCACTTATCGGCCTCACGGTGCGCGGTGTGATTCCGTGGTGGTTGCTTGCAGTGATTGTTGGCCGAGATGCGCTTCTCTTGGCGCTCGGAATCGTGAGCGCCAACTTCGGATACGGCCCATTGCCCGTGCATCATCTCGGCAAAGTGGCGACGGCCTGCCTGTTCTACGCCTTGCCACTGCTCATGCTCGGCCAAGCGTTCCCCGGCGCTGAGTGGTTTACCGACCCGCTCGGTTGGGCCTTCGCGCTGTGGGGAGCGTTCCTGTATTGGTGGGCCGGCGTGATTTATTTCACCGAAACTGTGCGACTGGTGAGAATTCCCCGCATCGTTACGGCCTCCGAATCCGATACCATTACCGGTTAGGAAGGGTTCACGATGGTCGATTCGGAAGACGCGACGGTTCACTACGGCGACGAGTTCGGAGCCCAGTTGGCCGCGCTTGATGGAGACGAGTCCGCCGAAGAACTCGAGGCGATTGCCGCGCTTCCGTCTGGATCCGCACTTCTCGTCGTGCGTCGCGGTCCCAACATTGGTGCGCGTTTTCTGCTCGACGCTGATGTCACGACAGTGGGCAGGCATCCCGAGGCCGACATCTTTCTCGACGACGTCACGGTCTCTAGGCGTCACGCAGAGTTCTTGCGGCACGGCACATCATTCGAGGTGAAAGACCTCGGTTCGCTCAATGGCACCTACTTCGACGGTGTGCGAATCGACACGGCACTCTTGGGCGACGGAGCCGAAGTGCAAGTCGGCAAGTTCCGACTCACTTTTTATGCCTCGCGACGTGATGTCGCGACCTCGGCCGGTCGATAGTGGCCGCCGGCTCAGCCCAGGCGAGAACTCCTGGGGGATCCACCCTTCTCAGCATTGGCCAAGTGCTCGCAAAGCTGAATCCCGAGTTTCCTGACCTCACACCCTCCAAGCTCCGCTTTCTCGAAGAGCGACAGCTCGTAGCCCCCGCCCGCACGGAGTCTGGTTACCGCAAGTTCTCGCCGACCGACATGGATCGACTTCGCTTCGTGCTCACTATGCAGCGCGATCACTATCTGCCGCTCAAGGTCATTCGCGGGTATTTGGGCGAGTTGGATGCTGGGCGCACGCCCGAGCTTCCGGGAGGCACGACGGCCGCGCCATCCATGCTCTCCTCTGAGCGTCGGTTCACTCGCGACGAGCTCATTCGCGAAGCGGGCGCTAACGCGATGCTCCTCGGTGACGCGATAACGGCGTCGCTCATTGTGCCCGCAGAGGTATTCGGTGAAGACGTGCTCTCGGTACTCAAGGCACTTGTCGAGCTGCAGCGCTCAGGCATCGAACCGCGCCACTTGCGGGGTTTTCGAGCGGCCGCCGAGCGCGAGCTCGGGCTTATCGAGAACGCTCTCATGCCCGTCGCGCGCCGCAAGGATGCGTCGAGTCGGGCGCGCGCTGCAGAGATGGCTCGCGAGATCGCGGGTCAGCTCGAGATTGTTCGAAGCAGTCTCATCAGATCCGCCCTCACGCGGCTCAATTCGTAGTACCGTCGAACTGCGATCCGACACGCCCGGTGGATGTCGGCGATCGGTTGCGCTAGATGGGTACCGTTGAGTTGCACAAAACGTTAAGTGTCAACTTCAGGATGAAGGTCGCACCGTGATGAAAGAGGCTGGCCATGAGTGAACTCAGCCGTAGCGAGGAATCCCGCTACAACCTCGGCTTGCTATTCACCGACGGCATGCCCGACCTCGACGATTCTGCGGGCTATCGCGGTGCGATCGCGGCTCGCGCAGCGGGCATCAGCTACCGCCAACTCGACTACTGGGCTCGCACACAATTGGTCGAGCCGACCGTGCGCAGTGCAGCGGGCTCAGGCTCGCAGCGTCTCTACGGCTTTCGTGACATCCTCGTACTCAAGCTCGTCAAGCGACTACTCGACACGGGAATTTCCCTGCAACAGATTCGCGTCGCCGTCAACCAGCTGCGTGAGTCGGGCATTAGCGACCTCGCCCAGACCACCCTCATGAGCGACGGTGCGAGCGTGTACTTGTGCACGTCGAGCGACGAAGTGATCGACCTTGTGAGCCGCGGTCAAGGCGTGTTTGGAATCGCAGTCGGCAAGGTCTTGCGCGAGGTCGAACACGATCTCGTACAACTCGAGTCGATGGCGGGCGAAGACCCCATGGACGAACTCGCGAAGCGTCGGGCTGTCAAAGCTTCCTAGCTCCGCTGGCTTCGGGCCCAGACAGCTACGAGGCTAGAGCGGCTCGTTCGCGAAGTCGCCGATTCGAGCTGTGCGCATGACGCGCTCAAGCAATTGATCGAAGTTGCGCGCCATTTCTTGAGCGCTCTCGCCGGGCCACACGTGCAGGGGCTTCGCGGCGCCTTGGGCCTGTTGCAGTGACGTTCGCTCGGGCAGCTGCGGGCTGAGTACGAGCGGACCGAACATGTCGCGAAGTTCTTTGATGCGGAATTGGTGTTCGAGCGATTGTGACCGCAAGCGATTCACGATGATGCCGAGCGGCTGGAGTCGCGGCGAGAGCCCACGGCGAATCTCCTCGATAGCGCGCAACGCGCGATCGGCGGCCGCGACCGAAAACAGTCCGGGCTCCGTCACGATCGTGACGCGGTCGCTTGCGGCCCACGCCGTGCGCGTGAGGGCGTTGAGCGAGGGAGCGCAGTCGATGAGCACGAGGTCGTAGTCATTCTCGACGTGAGCGAGCGCTTCTTCAAGCTTCCAAATGTCGCGGATGCTCGGATGCGGTCCATCGAAATTGATCGCCGAGGGCGACCCGATGAGCACGTCGACCTTGCCGGGCCGACCCTTCGTCCACCCGCTCGGCGCGATCGCGGATCGAACGATCTTTTCCTTGGGGGAGGCGAGAACGTCGGCGACATTGAGGTGGCCTGCGATCGAGATATCCATTCCCGTCGACACGTCCGATTGCGGGTCAAGGTCGACGACGAGAGTGCGAAGTCCGCGTGCGAAAGCTGCAGAGGCTAGCCCAAGCGTCACCGTGGTCTTTCCCACGCCCCCTTTGAGGGAGCTGACGCTAAGTACATGCACGAGTAACGACGATACCTTCACTACTCTTAAAGAACCTAAATCTTGACCCTGCTTCGGGTGGGTGACGGGCGAATTGCCAGTGTTCGCGCGCTCTAGGCTGGGTTTGTCGAAAGGTACGGATGTTCACCAAGATTCTCGTAGCAAACCGAGGCGAGATTGCCATCAGGGCGATGCGCGCAGCTTTCGAGCTCGGCGCGAAGACGGTCGCGGTGTTCCCATACGAGGATCGCAACTCGATGCACCGACTTAAGGCAGACGAGGCGTACCAGATCGGGGAGAAAGGGCATCCCGTTCGCGCGTACCTCGACGTGTCCGAGATCATCCGTGTCGCGAAGGAGTGCGGTGCAGACGCGATCTACCCGGGGTACGGCTTCTTGTCTGAGAATCCCGATCTAGCGCAAGCGGCGGCGG
>JANNCX010000320.1:0-2328 GCA_031387145.1 Salinibacterium sp. | reverse complement strand
ATCGCGCGCGCGCTCGCGAGTACGGCAATTGCGGGTCGTGGCAGCTCGACTTCGTCAAACTCGAGTATTTCCGCTCGATCGGCGAGGGTCGAGGCGTCATCGAGGAGCACCATGAACTTGCGAAATAACCACCACGCGAAGGCCGCGAGCATGACGAGGAGGGTGAGCGCGAGACCCGTCCACACGAGCATCCACACCCACCACTCAATTCGGTCGGTCATGAGGAATACCGTGCGGCACCCGCCGCAGCCCACTCGGCAACGGCCGCCCGTGCTTCGGGTGGTGACACGACCGTCGCGACGCCCGGCATGCTTGCGATGAGGCGCTTGAGTCCGTGGAAGTGTGAGACGCGAATCGTCGTGCGAACGCGTCCATTGACCTCGCTCGTCGGCGTGCCTTCGGGAATGTAGTCGGCGAGCAGCGAAGCGGCCGTCGCTTCGACGTCGATCGTGACGATGAGATCATCGGGAGAGCCCTCGAAGAGGGAGTCGGGCAGCGTGACGTCTCGAGTTCCGTGGGTAATTGGCTCGCTCGTCACGACAGGATTCGAGATGCGGTCGAGTCGGAACGTACGCAGCGCCTCACGCAAGTGGCACCAGCCGCGAACGTACCAGTCCGCGTCGATCGACTCGACACGAAGCGGGTCGATTCGGCGGTGTTCGGCCTCGCCGCGCGAATTGAGGTAGTCGAACCCAAGTTGCACACCGCTCGCAACAGACTCGCGAATGAGCCCGAGGGTCGCATTGGTGTCGGTTGCCTCGACCGCAACTTGACTCGGAATAGCGGATGCCCCACGCGACAGCTTCGACGAAAGGCTAGCGATCGCTGCGCGATCTGCGTGCTCCGGCAGTGCAGACAAATACTGCAGCCCCGCGATGAGAGCCGCCGCTTCGCGCGCCGAGAACCTCGGAGACTCATCGATCGCGACCATGTGAGTGATGACGATTTGATCGTTGTCTTCGAAGTCGTCCCACGCGATGTCGAAGAGATCACCGTCTTGGTACATCGCGGTCTCCCCCGGGATGCCCGAGACGCCGATGAGGCGCACGGCCTCGCGCACTTGCGCCTCGGGTACCGCGAAGTGTGCGGCGGCTTCAGCGACACTCACGCGATCGCGGTCAATGAGGTACGGCACGAGCGACAGCAAGAACGCGAGTTTGTCTTGCGCGTGCCGGGGTTGTGCGCGCGGTGTGCGCTCAGCCATGATCCACCGCCGTCTGAGCCAGTCGCGCTGCCACTGCCGCCCGCAAATCGGCGGGCGAAATCACCAGTACCTCCGGGCCAAATCCCGCAAGTTCGTCCGCGACGATGTTTACGTCGGAATAGTGCAGGTTGAGGGCTCCGGATGCCGCGGTCACGGTGCCCCTGCGCTTTGTGAGCCTCGTTGCGGCATCCGTTCCCGGCTCGACTTCAACGACCGCGGTGTTGGAGTTCCACACGGCATCAAGCTCTGCGAGAGCACGCTCGCTTTGGCCGGGCTCAGGAGCGTCGAACGATGAATTCGTCGTGACGACGGCGCTCACGATTCGGCTCAACAGAAACGTGCGCGTGGCGCGTGAAGCGGGTTCGTCGGCATAGAGATGCCAACGACCCTGGTGCTGGACGAGAGCGAGGGGCGCTGCCGTGCGCACGCGGGGCGCGGCCTCCCCCGGCTTGAGGTACGAGAAGGTCACCATGAGATGCTTCTCGAGCGCGCCACTGAGCGGTTCAAAAGCCGCGTCACGAACGCGCATGCGTGGCGTATACCCAAGCACGGGCTCCGCCGTGCTTACTCCTTGCGACCGAAGCTTGAGAATTGCCCGCTGCGATTCGTTCGAAAATGACCCTTCACGCCACACCATGGCCGCGAGATTGAGCAGCGTGGTTTCTTCCGCCGAGAACCGGATGTCTGCCGGGAGTTCATATGCGCCTCGCGGAATGCGATACCGCAAACTTTGGTTATTGCCCGCCTGACCGGGACTTTCTACCGTCTCGAGCGGCACGCCGAGGTCGCGAATGTCGTCTTTGTCACGCTCGAACTGACGCTCAAGGTTGGCGTTATCCCCCGAGTGTGAGTATTTCTGCGAATACCCCTGCACGGTCGACAGGATTTCGTTCTTCGTGAGTCCGGCATCCGTCGCAAGAAGCGCCAAGACGAGGCTAAAAAGCCTCTCCTCGACGGGAACTCGAAATGCGGGGCTGGCTGGGGGCACGAGTGAAATCCTATGTTCTGTTCGACACCCGGCCTGTGTCTTGAATGTCGGCTATTCGATACCGAGAATGTCAAAGACGAAGACCATCGTCGATCCCTCAGGAATGGATTCGGGCGCGGTGCCCGCTGGGTACCCG
>JANNCX010000249.1:0-2694 GCA_031387145.1 Salinibacterium sp. | reverse complement strand
TCTCGACCGAAAACTGGAGCCGCTCGCCCGACGAGGTGCGGTTTCTCATGGGGTTCAATCGGGACGTACTCCACCGCCGACGTGACCAGCTCAACGATTGGGGAGTGCGCGTTAGGTGGGCGGGGCGCAAACCTCGGCTCTGGGCATCCGTCATCAAGGAGCTTCAATTCGCCGAAAAGCTCACGGCAGACAACGATGTTCTGACACTCACGATGTGTGACAACTACGGCGGGCGCAACGAACTCACCGACGCAGTGCAGCGCATCGCGGAGGATGTCGCGGCAGGCCGACTTCGGCCGTCGGGCATCTCGGAGCGCACGATTCAGCGGCACTTGTACCAGCCCGACCTGCCTGACGTCGACCTCTTCGTGCGGTCGTCGGGGGAGCAGCGCACGAGCAACTTCATGTTGTGGCAAAGCGCGTACGCCGAAATGGTTTTTCTCGACACACTGTGGCCTGACTTCACGCGCGAACAGTTGTGGCAAGCGGTCGAGATCTACGCCAACCGCAACCGTCGCTTCGGTGGCGCGGTCGATGCACCGGGGGCGTAGGTCGGCGGCACCCGCGTTTAGGTCGACATGACTCTAAGTGCTAGGCTCGGTTTAGGTCAGTTTGACCTTTACTGAAGGAACCCCATGCGCGCGACACAGCACGGCATCTCCCTCGCTGTGTCGACCGTGATTTTCGCGCTCCGGCCGCATCCCGAGACGGGCTTAAGCGCGCTGTGGATCCCGCTCGTGCGCCGCATCTCGCCGCCGTTTGACAGATATTGGGCGCTCCCGGGCGGCTGGGTGACGACGAGTGAGGGGCTAGCGGATGCCGCGGCTCGCAACCTCCAAGAAACCACTGCCCTCGAACCGACCTATCTCGAGCAGTTGTACGCGTTCGGAGAGACGGATCGCTCGCCCGACGGCCGCGTCGTCTCGGTCGTCTATTGGGCCCTCGTGCGAGCTGAAGAGGCCGAGCGCGCCGAGGAGGGCGACAACGTGCGGTGGTTCCCCGCCGACGAGTTGCCCGAGCTCGCGTTCGACCACAACGTCATCGTCGATTACGCCCTGTGGCGATTGCGCACCAAGGTCGAGTACAGCCGCATCGCGCACGCGTTCCTCGGAGAGACGTTCACTCTCACCGAGCTGCGCGAAGTGCACGAGGCAGTGCTGCAGAAGGCGCTCGATCGCGCGAACTTCCGGCGACAAGTCGAGGGCACTCTCGTGCCGACCGAGACTGTCGTTTCGGGTGGGCGACATCGACCACCGAGGCTCTTTCGGTACGACGCATCCATCGAACTTGTAGACAACGGCCCACTCACGAGAAGGAGTTCTCATGTCGTCAATTGACACCCTCATTCAAGCGGCACCCGCAGGGGAGACGTGCGCGCCCGAGCTCGCAGACGGCCCGTGGACGTTCGACCTGGGCTTGCCGACCTACGGGCCGGGCTC
The DNA here is from genome assembly GCA_031387145.1 of Salinibacterium sp. Classification (GTDB taxonomy): domain Bacteria; phylum Actinomycetota; class Actinomycetes; order Actinomycetales; family Microbacteriaceae; genus Rhodoglobus. The sequence goes on along the minus strand of JANNCX010000249.1, from coordinate 1,255 downwards.
CTCGATGGGCGACGTGAAACCGACCGGTTCGCCTCGACAGGGCATGCTTCCCGTTGAGTACCAGAAGGCGTCGAACGAAGAGCTGCACGAGCGCATCCGCGCCGCGAAAGCAACGCTCGGCGAGCGACTCGTGATTCTCGGCCACTTCTACCAACGCGACGAGGTCATTCAGCACGCCGACTTTGTCGGTGATTCCTTCCAGCTCGCGAATGCCGCTCAGACCGTGCCCAACGCCGAAGCGATCGTGTTTTGTGGCGTTCATTTCATGGCGGAGACGGCCGACATTCTCGCGGAGCAGGGCCAAGCGGTCATTCTGCCTAACCTTGCAGCGGGATGCTCGATGGCAGACATGGCCGACATCGACTCGGTCGAAGAGTGCTGGGAGCAGCTCTCGGCGGTCTACGGAACCGAGCCCGATGAGAACGGCCGCGTGCCGATCATCCCCGTCACGTACATGAACTCGTCGGCAGCGCTCAAGGGCTTTTGCGGCCGAAACGGTGGAATCGTGTGCACGTCGTCGAACGCCGCAACGGTGCTCGAATGGGCCTTCGAGCGCGGGCAGCGCGTGCTCTTCTTTCCCGACCAGCACCTCGGTCGCAACACGGCGAAGGCCATGGGCATCCCGCTCGAGCGCATGCCCATGTGGAACCCCAACAAGCCTTTTGGCGGCCACGACGAGGCCAAGCTCAACAACGCGCAAGTCATTTTGTGGCACGGCTTCTGCAGCGTGCACAAGCGCTTCACGGCGGCTCAGGTCGCGAAGGCGCGCGTCGACTTTCCCGGAGTGCGCGTGATCGTGCATCCCGAATGTCCCATGGCTGTAGTGGATGCCGCTGACGAGTCCGGTTCGACGGAATACATCCGCCGCGCCGTCGCCGAGGCCACTGAGCCGACGACCTTCGCGATCGGCACCGAGGTCAACATGGTCAACCGTCTTGCAGCGGAGCATCCGCAACACACGATTTTCTGCCTCGACCCCGTGATTTGCCCGTGCTCGACGATGTACCGAATTCACCCGGGCTATCTCGCGTGGGTGCTTGAGTCGTACGTCAAGGGCGAGGTCATCAACCAGATCTCGGTGCCCGACGATGTCGCGGCTCCCGCGCGAATCGCACTCGAGCGCATGTTGGCGGCGCGCCCATGAGCCGCGTCGTTGTTGTCGGCACGGGAATCGCGGGCCTCATCACGGCGTATCGCGCGAGCAAAAGCCACGACGTGATTCTCGTCACGAAGTCGGAGCTTGCCGAGAGCAACA
>JANNCX010000218.1:0-6150 GCA_031387145.1 Salinibacterium sp. | reverse complement strand
GGCGTCGAACTCGAAGACCTCGTGCGCGTCTGGCGGGGCACGGCAGCATCCGGTTGGGATCCGTATTCGGTGGGGATGGCGACGCCCGCGATTATCATCGGCGCGCAGACCCTGCATGCGACCGGCTACGCACTCGGTTGCTTGAAAGACGGAGTCGACTCGGTCGCCGTCGCCTATTTCGGCGACGGGGCAACGAGTGAAGGTGACGTCAACGAAGCCATGATTTTCGCCGCGACATTCAACGCTCCCGTCGTGTTCGTGTGCCAGAACAATCAGTGGGCGATTTCTGAACCCGTCACTCTGCAAGCGAAGCGGCCGATCGCCCACCGCGCGCCCGGGTTTGGCATTCCGTCAATGCGAGTCGACGGCAACGACGTGCTCGCGGTAACGGCCGCGATGCGAATCGCCGTCGATCGCGCGCGCACGGGCGGAGGTCCGACGTTCATCGAGGCCGTCACGTACCGCATGGGTCCACACACGACGTCGGACGACCCGAGCCGCTATGTCGATCCAGCAGAACACGAAGCGTGGGCGGCGAAAGACCCGATCGCGCGCATCGCGGCATACTTGCGGGGCATCGGCGTGCTGACTGATGAGATCGAGGCATCCGTTAGCGAAATGGCTGACGATGTGGCGGCTCGATTCCGCGCCGGATGCCTCGCCCTGAAAGACCCCGAACCAATGAGTGTCTTCGACAATGTGTACGCGACCGCACACACTGGCCTCGAACGACAACGGAGCCAATACGCCGCGTACCTCGCGGGCTTCAAGGAGGTCGCGCAGTGACCGAGCTCACTCTCGCTAAGGCGATCGGTTCGGGCTTGCGTCGAGCCCTCGAAGACGACGAGAAGGTCGTGCTCTTGGGCGAAGACATCGGTGCGCTCGGCGGGGTGTTCCGGGTGACGGATGGCCTGCAGCGCGACTTCGGACCCTCTCGCGTCATGGACATGCCGCTCGCCGAGTCCGGCATCATCGGCACGGCCGTCGGCCTCGCGTTTCGAGGATACCGACCCGTGTGCGAAATCCAATTCGACGGGTTCATCTACCCGGGCTTCGACCAGATCGTCGCGCAAGTCGCGAAGTTGCACTACCGCACGAGCGGCAAGGTGCGCATGCCCATCACGATTCGCGTGCCCTACGGGGGAGGCATCGGGGCGGTCGAACACCACTCGGAATCGCCCGAAGCGTACTTCGCGCACACGGCTGGGCTGCGAGTCGTGACGTGTTCGAATCCGCAAGACGCACACACGATGATTCGCCAGGCGATCGCAAGCGACGACCCCGTGTTATTTTTCGAACCCAAGCGTCGGTATTGGACGAAGGGCGAGGTCGACGAGTCCATCATGCAACCCGAGATGGGCAGCGCGAGAGTCGTGCGACCCGGTACCGACGTCACGCTCGTCGCCTACGGACCCCTCGTCGCGACGGCGCTCGATGCGGCGGTTGCGGCATCCGATGCGGGGGTTTCTATTGAGGTCATCGATTTGCGATCGCTCTCTCCCGTCGATTACGAGACGCTCGAGGCGAGCGTTGTCAAAACCGGCAGGCTCGTCATCACGCACGAAGCCCAAATGTCAGGGGGGCTCGGCGCCGAGGTCGCCGCGAGCATCACCGACCGGTGCTTCTTTCACCTCGAAGCGCCGCCGACGCGCGTCACGGGCTTCGATGTGCCGTATCCGCCGGCTCGGCTCGAGGAGCACTTCCTTCCCGACCTCGACCGAATTCTCGATGCCGTCGATCGCGTACTCGGTCGCGTCAACTCGCTAACGGGGTGGTCGGCATGATCAAGGATTTCGCGCTCCCCGATCTCGGGGAGGGACTCACTGAGTCTGAGATCGTCTCGTGGCACGTTGCCGTGGGCGATCGCGTGACGCTCAATCAGCCGCTTGCCGAGGTCGAGACGGCCAAAGCGATCGTGCAATTGCCGTCACCGTTCGCGGGCGTCATCGCGGCGCTCTACGTCGAGCCGGGCACGACCGTCACGGTCGGCTCACGCATTGTCGGCATCGAGACCGAGATCCATGCTGCGTCGGATGCCCCCGCCGCCGCACCGGCACTCGAGCGCAATGCCGTGCTCGTAGGTTACGGCCCCGCCGTCGAGACCGGGTCGCGGCCGCAGCGTAAGGCGCGCAAGGCGCCAGCCGGCGCCGCGGTATCGGCACCCGCGAGCTCGCCCGACGTCGACATCCGGGTCATGCCCATGAGCACTCCACCCGTGCGCAAACTCGCGCACGATCTCGGCGTCAACCTCGCACTCGTGGCGGGCACAGGGGAGGGCGGAGCGATCACGCGCGACGACGTGCAGGCCGCGGCATCCGCTGCTCCCATGTCGCCGACGGCACCGGCCGCGAAGGCAACCGGGTCGGGCCCTCGCGAGACTCGTACGCTCGTGAAGGGAGTGCGCAAGCACACGGCCGCGGCGATGGTCGCGAGCGCCTTTACAGCGCCACACGTCACCGAGTTTCTCACGGTCGATGTCACGCGCACCGTCGAGCTGGTGTCGCGGCTCAAGGCGCGCGGCGAACTCGCTAGTGTGCTCGCGGTCGTCGCGAAGGCGCTGTGTCTCGCCGTGTCACGCAACCCGAGCCTCAATTCGCGGTGGGACGAAGCGGCCGGCGAGATCGTCGAGTTCGGCTATGTCAACCTCGGCATCGCGGTCGCTACGGATCGTGGACTCATGGTGCCCAATATTGCGGATGCGTCGACCCTCGCCCTCGGCGAACTCACGACCGCAATCACCGAGCTCGCCGCGGCCGCACGTTCGGGCACTACGACACCGAAGGCGCTCGCGGGAGGCACGATCACGATCTCGAACGTCGGCGTCTTCGGAATCGACGCAGGCACTCCGATTCTCAACCCCGGCGAGGCGGCAATTCTCGCGACGGGGGCTGTGCGCCGAATGCCGTGGGAGCACGAGGGCGCCGTTGCGCTGCGCGAGGTCATGACCTTGAGCTTGTCGTTCGATCACCGGCTCGTCGACGGCGAGCAAGGCGCGCGATTCTTGGTCGACATCGGGCGGATCCTTGAGGATCCAGGCAGTGTATTGCTGCTGGGCTAACCGCTAGCTGCGCAGCGCCGCGAGCGCCATCGACTCAAGGATGCCGCGGGTTTCGCGCGTGCTGCCGCTGTGCGGGGTTGAGTTGATGAGTCCGAATGTCGCGTGCGCGCGGGTGCGAAGCATGGGCCGCGCGGCGTCGGGTGAGAGGGCTGCAAGCACGTCGACCCACAGCTCGACGTAGCTGCGCTGCAGCGCGCGCACGCTGTGACGGTCCGGGTCGGCGAGACTATCGAGGTCCCGATCCTGCACTCGGATGACGTTGGCGTTAGCGAGCGCGAAGTCGACGTGGAACGCGATGAGTTGGCTCAGGGCGGCCGCGGCATCCGCTGACTTCTCGACGACGGCCTGGCCGCCGACCCAGAGCCCTTCGCTCACCCCCACGAGCATCGCGCCGAGCACGGCTTGCTTTCCCTCGAAGTGTCGATACACCGCCGGGCCGCTCACGCCCACCGCTGCGCCGAGTTCTTCGAGCGAGACGCGGTCGAATCCACGCTCGGCGAAGAGTCGAGCGGCGGCCGTGAGCAGGGCCGTGCGCCGGTCGGCTTTCGCGCGCCCGCGAGCGGTCGTGGGCTTTGCGGGTGTGGAGGGCACGTCCTCAACTATAGACAACACAGTTAATGCACACTAACCTAAATTCAGTTAGTGACGACTAACCGTAATTCGGAAGGCGGCCGATGCAGACGCTCGAGAGCAGCATCTCGATGGATGCCACGGCCGAAGCCAACAACGCCACGATGACGACTCTCGTGGCCGAACTGCGCGAGCGCATGGCAACGGCTGCCCTCGGCGGACCGGAATCCTCGCGCGAGCGCCACGTCGCGCGCGGCAAACTGCTTCCACGTGAGCGCATCGACGAGTTGCTCGACTCGGGTAGCCCGTTTCTCGAGCTCGCCCCGCTCGCGGCCGACGGCCTCTACGACGGCGACGCGCCCGGCGCTGGCGTCATCGCGGGCATCGGTCTCGTGAACGGCAGACACGTGCTCGTCATCTCGAACGACGCGACCGTCAAGGGCGGCACGTACTTTCCCCTCACGGTCAAAAAGCACTTGCGCGCTCAAGAGGTCGCTCTCGAGAACCGGTTGCCGTGCATCTACCTCGTCGATTCGGGGGGTGCGTTCCTTCCCTTGCAAGACGAAGTGTTTCCTGACCGGGATCACTTCGGCCGCATCTTCTTCAACCAAGCGCGGATGTCGGCGGCGGGCATCCCGCAAATCGCATCGGTCATGGGGTCGTGCACAGCGGGTGGCGCGTATGTTCCCGCGATGAGTGACGAGACCGTGATCGTGCGCAATCAAGGCACGATCTTTCTCGGGGGTCCTCCGCTCGTTAAGGCCGCGATCGGCGAGGTCGTGACAGCGGAGGAGCTCGGCGGCGGCGACACTCACTCGCGCGTGTCGGGAGTCACAGACCATCTTGCGGACGACGACACGCACGCGCTGTCGATCGTGCGCGACATCGTGAGCACGTTGCCGAGGCCCGCCGCCCCAGCGTGGGAGGTTATCGAGAGCCGACCACCCGCGGTCGAGTCGGGGTTGTACTCGGTGATTCCGCCGGATGTGCAATCCCCCTACGACGTACGTGAAGTGATCGCGCGGCTCGTCGACGGCAGCGAGTTTCACGAGTTCAAGGCAGAGTACGGCACGACCTTGGTCACCGGATTTGCTCGCCTGCACGGGCATCCCGTCGGCATCGTCGCTAACAACGGCGTGCTCTTCAGCGAGTCGGCCCTCAAGGGTGCGCACTTCATCGAGCTGTGCGATCAGCGGGGTGTTCCGCTCGTGTTTCTTCAGAACATTTCGGGCTTCATGGTCGGGCGCGACGCCGAGGCCGGTGGCATCGCCAAGAACGGCGCGAAGATGGTGACGGCCGTCGCGACGACGCGAGTGCCGAAGCTCACGGTCGTGATCGGCGGCTCGTTCGGCGCGGGTAACTACTCGATGTGCGGCCGCGCGTACTCGCCGCGCTTCTTGTGGATGTGGCCCAACGCGCGCATCTCGGTCATGGGCGGCCAGCAAGCGGCGTCGGTCTTGTCGACCGTGAAAGCGGACCAGGGCGGCGAGTTTGATCGCGAGGCGTTCGAGGCGCCCATCCGCGAGCAATACGAGACGCAAGGCAGCCCGTACTATTCGACGGCCCGATTGTGGGACGACGGCATCATCGACCCCGCCGACACCCGCACGGTGCTGGGCCTCGCGCTCGACGTGTGCTCTCGCGTGCCGCTACCCGAGCCGGGCTTCGGCCTGTTCCGGATGTGATGGGGATGGGGCTCTTCGAGACCGTGCTCGTCGCCAATCGCGGCGAGATCGCGTGCAGAGTCATACGCACCTTGCGCGCGATGGGCATCCGCTCGGTCGCCGTCTACAGCGATGCCGATCGCGATGCGAAGCATGTTTCGCTAGCGGATGCCGCGATCCGCATCGGCCCCGCGCCGGCAACCGAGAGCTACCTCTCGATACCGGCCGTCGTCGAGGCGGCGGTTCGCAGCGGCGCGCAAGCAATTCACCCGGGCTATGGATTCCTCAGCGAAAACGTGGAGTTCGCTCGCGCGTGCGAAGCCGCGGGCATCGTGTTCATCGGCCCTGGCATCGAGGCAATCGAGGCGATGGGTGACAAGATCCGCGCGAAGGAGCACGTGAGCGCTCGCGGGGTCGCCGTGATTCCGGGCGCGGGTTCCGCGGGAATGACCGACGCGCAGCTCATCACGGCCGCAGCCGGTGTTGGGTTTCCGCTGCTCATCAAGCCCTCGGCGGGTGGCGGCGGCAAGGGCATGTCGGTCGTCGAGCGCGCCGCTGATCTACCTGCAGCGCTCGAGGCGTCCAGGCGCGTTGCGGCGAAAGCGTTCGGCGATGACGCGCTTTTGCTCGAGCGGCTTGTGCGCTCGCCGCGGCACATCGAGGTGCAAGTGCTCGCCGATTCGTTGGGCCGCGTCATCCACTTGGGAGAGCGCGAGTGTTCTCTGCAGCGTCGCAACCAGAAGGTCATCGAAGAAGCTCCGTCGCCCTTGCTCGACGACGCGACGCGCGCCGCGATCGGCGAGGCCGCGTGTGAAGTCGCTCGAAGTGTCGACTATCGCGGCGCGGGCACGGTCGAGT
>JANNCX010000211.1:0-7329 GCA_031387145.1 Salinibacterium sp. | reverse complement strand
AAGGGCATCGAGCCCCGCGACGACAAAGTCAACCACTCATCGAGTGTACGTCGGTTCCGCTCCTCACCAGCGCACTGTTGCGAGGTGAATTGCACGGATGAGTGGATGTCTCGACCGTCCCCACTCGCGAGGCACACACTCTCCTCGTGAACATCGAATCCCTCGGCGGCTATCGTCTCGTGCGCAAGCTCGGTGAGGGCGCGCGTGCCGAGGTGTATTTGGGGCATCCCTCCACAAACGATTCATCTGCAGGTGTCGTTGCGATCAAGGTCTATCGCGACGACGTGACCTTCGGCGAGGTTTCAATTGAAGCCGAAGCGCTTGTGCGCGCGAGTGGGCCGCACGTCGTAGAACTTATTGATCTCACGACGGGTCCGTCTGGAGTGCCAGCTCTCATTCTCGAGCGAATGCGCACCGCCACCCTGTCTCGGATGCTGCGCGAACGTGCTCACGTGAGTGTGGGCGAAGCGATCACGATTCTCGCGCCCATAGCGATGGCGCTCCGTCGCATCCATGCCGCTGGGGTCGTTCACGGCGGACTCGGGCTAGACGTCGTTATGTTCAATGATGCGGGCGCGCCCGTAATTGCCGGATTCGGACGCGCGGCCCTCATTGCGCCGAAATTGCCGCAAGTCGGTCTCGATGCAGAGGCGGGAGTGCGATCCGACATCGTGAGCTTCATTGCCGTCGCAAACTGCGTCATGCAGCGAGTCGTCGAACCACACGCGGCCGAGCTCACGGTACGGTTGAGTGTCGAGCCCGATACCGACTTCGCCGGCTGGCTCGACTCGCTTGAGAGTCATCTCTTTACGCTCGGCCGAGCCGAGCCTGTGCGCCTCACGGCCGATGGCGCTAGCACGCCCTCCCTGCCGAATCGGGCACTGACGGCGTCGCCCGTTGTCGAGCCTGAGCCCGCGCGAAGCGGCCTTCTGGCCGCGCTAGCGCTACCGGATTGGGCCGAATCATTGATCGCCGACCGAGCGGTTTTCGGCCGGCTGGTTTCGGCTCTCGCGGTCGTGCGTGCGAGGGTCTGGGTCGTTGCAGGTGCCGTTGCAGCTGCCCTCGTGGTGGCGTCGCTCGTTGTTCCAACCACGGTGTCGGATGCCACGACACGCCCAACTGCGAGCGCGACCGTGGAAACGACAGCCGCGCCCGAGCCGCCAAGCCTCGTCGAGGGGGATGACCCCGTCGCGGCGTTACCTCTCTTGCTCGCGTCGCGCGAGCGGTGCATCCGGGACTTGTCGGTGTTGTGCCTCGATGATGTTGCCCACATCGGGTCAAGCGCCCTTGCAGCAGATCAGCAGCTCATTCGCGACGTTCAAGCGGGGGGCGAGGTGCCCGAACTCCTGACCGTGGTCGCGACCGAAATCGTGCTCGAAGAGCGGCTCGGCAACTCGGCATTGCTGTCTCTCGGAGATGTCGCGGAAAGCGAACCGGCCTCGGTCCTTCTGATGAAGGTCGAGGCCGGTTGGCGAATTAGAGACTTCTTGGATTGATGTGCCCGGGTGCCTAAAAGCCTAGATGCCGAGCTTCGAAGCGAAGTCGCCGCCCTCAAGGCGGTTCTTCACTGCCACCAGGAATCTAGCCGCGTCAGCGCCGTCGACGATGCGGTGGTCGTACGAGAGTGCGAGGTAGACCATCGATCGCACGGCAATCGCATCGCCACCCGCGTCACTCACGACGACGGCACGCTTCGCGACAATACCCGTGCCGAGAATTGCCGATTGTGGCAAGAACACGATCGGGGTGTCGAAGAGTGCGCCGCGCGAGCCCGTGTTGGTGAGCGTGAACGTACCGCCAGCCAATTCGTCGGGCTTGAGCTTGTTGTCGCGAGTGCGCTCCGCGAGGTCGTTGATCTGAGCGGCAAAGCCGGCCAAATCGAGGGACGACGCGTTGCGAATCACGGGAGTAAGCAGACCGCGCTCGGTGTCGACAGCGATGCTGATGTTCTCGTGCGCCGGGTAGACAATGTTGTCTCCCTCGATCGTCGCGTTGATGATCGGGTACGCCGTGAGCGCTTCGGCTGCAGCGAGAGCGAAGAACGGCAGGAAGCTCAGCTTGACGCCGGTCTTCTGTTGGAATGCCGCCTTTACTTCATCGCGGTATTGAGCGACGAGCGTGACATCCACTTCAACGACCGAGGTGAGTTGTGCGGAACTCTGCATCGAGATGACCGCGCGCTCTGCGATGACCTTGCGAAGCCGCGACATCGCGACGCTCGTGCCGCGCAAGGGCGAAACCTCGAGGGCCTTGGCGGGTGCCGGTGCCGCTGCCGGAGCAGTTGTCGTCGCGACGGATGTCGCGGCCAACACGTCTTGCTTGCGGATGCGGCCGCCTACGCCCGAACCTGAAACGGCGGTGAGATCGACGCCGCTCTCGTTAGCGAGCTTGCGCACGAGGGGAGTCACGTAGCCGGCGTGGGATTCGGCGCCGGGTGCAGCTTGAGCGACGGGTGCAGCTTGAGCGACTGGTGCCACCGGTGCCGCGGGTTCTGCGACGGGCGCAGCGTCAACAACGGGCGGGGCAACGGCAGCCGTGGGTTCTGCGACTGGGGCAGCAGGTTCTGCGACGGGCGCTGCGTCAACAACGGGTTCAACAACGGGTGCAGCGACGGGCGCGGCGTCAACAACGGGTGCAGCAACGGGCTCTGCGGGTGCTCCGGCTCCTGAACCATCGCCGATCGTAACGAGAGCGGTACCGACCTCGACGGTTTCGTCTTCGGCAACCAGGATGGCTTCGATCACACCAGCAACGGGCGACGGAATCTCGGTGTCGACTTTGTCGGTGGAAACCTCGAGCAGAGGTTCGTCGACCTCGACCCGGTCGCCGACCTTCTTCAGCCAGCGGGTCACCGTGCCCTCTGTGACACTCTCCCCGAGTGCCGGAAGGTTAACGGATTCGCTCATCAGTGTTGCTCCTTTGTAACGCTTCTCTTCAACAGCTTAGGTCAGTCGGGGGTGCTACATCGCGTGGAGTGGTTTGCCCGCGAGCGCCAAGAATGCCTCGCCTAGCGCTTCATTTTGCGTCGGGTGAGCGTGCAAAAGCGGCGCGATGTCCTCGGGGTAGGCCTCCCAGTTCACGGCGAGTTGTGCCTCGCCAATGAGCTCGCCGACACGAGCACCGATCATGTGTACCCCCACGACGGGACCGTCATTGACTCGAATGACCTTGATCGAACCAGCGGTACCGATGATGTGGCTCTTGCCGTTGCCCGCGAGGTTGTAGTCGTACGCCGTGATCTTGTCGGCGCCATACTTTTCGGCGGCCCCTGCCTCCGAGAGGCCAACCGAGGCAACTTCGGGGTCACTGTAGGTGACCTTCGGGATGTTGAGATCGTCGATCACGACGGGAGCCATCCCCGCGATTTCTTCCGCGACGAAGATGCCGTGCTGGAATCCGCGGTGAGCCAACTGAAGGCCGGGAACGATGTCGCCCACGGCGTAGACGCCCGGGATGTTAGTCGCGAGGCGCTCGTTCGTCAGCACGAAGCCGCGATCCATCGCGATTCCCACTTCTTCGAACCCGAGTCCGTTCGTTGCCGGTCCGCGGCCGACCGCGACGAGCAACAGCTCGGCTTCGACGGTTTCACCGCTCTCGAGCGAAATGACAACACCCTGATCGTTCTGCGTGACGCCAGCGAAACGAACGCCGAGCTTGAAGTCGATGCCGCGCTTGCGGAACGCGCGCTCGAACTGCTTCGAAATTGATTCGTCTTCGTTGGGCACGAGGTGAGGAAGTGCCTCGATGATCGTGACATCCGATCCCCAGCTCTTCCAGACGCTCGAGAACTCGACGCCAATGACGCCTCCACCGAGAACTGCGACCTTCTTCGGCACGAAGTCGAGCTCGAGTGCTTGCTCCGACGTAATGACGCGACCCGTGATCTCGAGGCCGGGGAGCGAGCGCGCGTACGAGCCTGTGGCGAGTATTACGTTCTTGCCGACGACTGTGTCGGCGCCGACCTGAATCGTCGTGGGGGAGACGAGCTTGCCTTCGCCCTCGATGACAGTGATGCCACGCGCCTTGATGAGACCCTGAAGTCCCTTGTACTTGTTCGCGACGACTTCTTCGCGGTACTTGGTTACGCCCGCGATGTCGACCCCACCGAACTCGGAGTTGACGCCGTACTTAGCGGACTCGCGCGTGACGTCTGCGACTTCGGCCGAGTGCAAGAGCGCCTTGGTCGGGATGCACCCAACGTGCAGACACGTACCGCCGAGTTTGTTCTTCTCAACGAGGCCGACCGTGAGGCCGAGCTGGCTCGCGCGGAGCGCCGCAGCGTATCCGCCGCTTCCGCCACCGAGTACTACGAGGTCAAATTTGTGCTCAGCCAATCCAGCAACTCCTCTTCACATCTGTGCACCGGCGCTCGAACTGCAAGTGGTGGCTACCGGAGAAGGCGGATACCCGCCTCAAAAACCTTACTACCGTACGGAAATTTCCTCGGCCAGTTCGAGGAGTGCTCTAACGGCAACTCCCGTCGAGCCTTTGCCCGTGAACCCCCAGCCCGAGCCGCCGTTGTTCGCTGGTCCAGCGATGTCGAGATGAGCCCACGGGATCACGCGCTTTTCGTCGCCCTCTCCCGTGGATCCAACGAAATCGCGCAGAAATGCGGCGGCGATGAGCATCCCAGCTGCGGTATTTCCCGGCTTGATGTTCGCAATATCGGCAATGTCTGAAGCGAGCATTCGCCGCACTTCAGCCGGGATTGGCATGGGCCAGAGTGTTTCGCCCACGCGCGTTGCTGCGCTGACGACTTGAGCGACGAGGGCGTCGTCACCCATAGTGCCAACGTAGCGGTGCCCCAAAGCGATGAGAGCGGCCCCCGTGAGCGTCGCGACGTCGATGATCGCGTCGGGTTCTTCTTCGCTCGCTGCGACCAGTCCGTCAGCGAGAACGAGCCGGCCCTCAGCGTCGGTGTTGAGCACTTCGACGGTTTTGCCTCCCTTTACCGTGATGACGTCGCCTGGGCGCAGGGCCGAGCCCGACGGCATGTTCTCGGCGAGGCACAGCCAAGCCGTGAGGCGCACATTGAGCTTGAGCGCAGCCGCAGCAACGACGACCGCGAGAACCGTCGCGGCGCCCGTCATGTCGTACTTCATGCCGATCATCGACGCGGGCGGCTTGAGTGAGAGTCCACCCGAATCGAACGTAATGCCCTTACCGACAAGGGCGAGGTGCTTGCTCGCAGTAGCTGGCGCGTAACTCACCTTGACGAGTCGCGGGCCGCGCGCGGACCCCTGACCGACGCTCAGGATTCCCCCGAAACCGCCCGCGCTCAACTCGTCGACTCCGAGCACATCGATCGAGACGCCGTCGCTCGAATCGACGAGTAGCGCGGCGGCGGTTGCGAAAGACTCCGGGTAGAGCTCCGAGGGCGGGGCGTTGACAAGGTCACGCACGGTATGGATCGCTTGAGCGACAATTCCGGCTCGCTCGGCCAGGCCGCTCGTCGCGTTGGTGGTTGCGACGATAACCATCGAGGCCGGCAGCTTCGTGGATTCGAGAGTGGATGCCCGGTGCGCCGTGTATGCATACGCGCCGATCGCGGCTCCCTCGAGCACGGCAAGCACTTCTGCGTCGGACTCGGCAGGCAGCGCAAACACGATCGACTCGATGCCGCGCAGCTGGCGTGCCGCGGAACCCGCGGCGTAACGCAAGTCGTGAGCCGAGGCATCCCCCGATCCCAAACCCACGAGCGCAATGCTCTTCGCGGCCCCGTAGGAGCCCGGTAGTCGGCGCACTTCGTCGATCCCGCCCGACACCCCGATTGACTCAAGAGCCGCTTGAAGGCCCTCGAGAGCGGGGTCGTTTGACAAGAGCACTGGTCCATCGTCGGTCTTGCGAACACCGAGAACGAGCACGTCGCCTTCGATCGTGAGGGGTGGTTCGGTGGAGAGAGTCAAGCTCGCGACGGTCATCCGGCAATCGTAGCTTTGCCGTCGCGCAGAGCACGTTCTCGGTGTTCGCTTACGGCGCTCGCGAGACCCACTTGGCGCTCGACGCACGTGGTTAGAGTGGAACCATGCGCGATCCTGCCGGACTTTACGACCTCTCGACAGACGTCGTGGAGGTTCCGCTTGGCTTGCACTTGGTCGCGGCACTCACTGGATTCGCGGATGCAGGCGGAGCCGTCACGCAATTGAGCGAGTACTTGCTCGACACCGTCGAACACAGCACGATCGCAGAGTTCGACAGCGACGCGCTCTTGGACTATCGCGCTCGGCGCCCCACGATCTTTTTCGATCAGGACCACTTGAGCGACTATCGACCAGCTCGACTCAATCTGTATCTCGCTAAGGACGAGCTTCACGTGCCGTTCCTGCTCTTGACGGGGTACGAGCCTGACTTCCAGTGGAAGCGATTCTCGGCGGCAGTGCTCGAATTGATCGAGCGGTTCGAGGTAAAGACGACGACGTGGGTGCACGCCATCCCCATGCCGGTTCCGCACACTCGGCCGATTGGCGTCACCGTGAGCGGCAATCGCACCGAACTCACGGAAGCGATGTCGGTGTGGAAGCCCCGCACGCAAGTTCCCGCAAATGCCCTTCACCTCGTCGAATACCGACTTCAAGAGCTCGGGCATCCGACCGCTGGGTTCGTCTTGCTCATTCCGCATTACCTGGCCGATACCGCATATCCCGTCGCCGCAGTCACAGCGATCGAGAGTGTTAGCGCGGCGACGGGGCTCATCTTCCCGACCGACCGGCTGCGTGAGGAGGGTCGAGAATTCGTTTCGAAGATCGACGGCCAAGTCAAGAGCAATCCAGAGCTCGCGCGACTCGTCGGCACACTCGAGGAACGACACGACAGCTACATGCAAGACAACCCGCTTCGCTCTCCGCTCACCGACGAAGATGGCGAGTTGCCGAGCGCCGACGAGATCGCGGCAGAGCTACAGAAGTTCTTGGCTGCTCGACGAAATGTCGACGGCGCAACCGAACAATAGGTGTTGCCAGTTGCTCGAGGTTGCGCTAAGCGGCGACTGGTGAGTGGCGCCCCTAAAGCGTGCAATAATTGACTCAGGACCCGTTCTAGTTCGTGGGATTCTGCCGCACCTTTGTGGTGCGGTGAATCAGGACTTGACATGGGTCTTAGTTATGCCCAAAACTCCGCGAGAGGTTCTCCATGGCAATTAGAAAGAAGGCCGCGCCCACGGCCGAAGAGACCGTGGTCGACGCTCCGCCGGTAGCGAAAGCACCGGCCCGGTCACGCGCGGCAAAAGCAGCAGCGGCGGCCGCCGCTGCGGCACCCGTTGTCGAGAAGGCAGCGCCAGCCGCCAAGAAAGCTGCACCCGCTGCCAAGAAGGCAGCACCCGTTGTCGAGAAG
>JANNCX010000210.1:0-3491 GCA_031387145.1 Salinibacterium sp. | reverse complement strand
GTTCAAGACGTTCCGGATGGTCGTGCTCCCGTTGAGCGTGCCCGCGATCGCCTCGTTCGCGATCTTCCAGTTCTTGTGGGTCTGGAACGACCTCCTCGTCGGACTCACCTTCGGTGGCGGCAAGCAATCGATCTCGCCGCTCATGGTGCGACTCGCCGAACTTACGGGAAGTCGAGGCGGTGACTGGGAGGTACTGACCGCCGGCGCCTTCGTGTCAATCATCGTACCTGTCGCGGTGTTCTTCGCGCTGCAGCGGTACTTCGTGCGAGGACTCCTCGCGGGCTCCGTCAAGGGCTAACGATCCGACGAGACGCCCGGGGGCTCAGGATGGTCACGACCCGACGTCGCGACTTTCTCAGCTCCCGGGTGGCCTCTTTCGTGGCGGTGCTCATCGCGCTGCTGTGGACGGTGCCGACGTTCGGGTTGTTCGTGTCGAGCATCCGCTCTGCTCAAGACGTCAACAACACGGGGTGGTGGACGGCCTTCGCGAACCCCAGCTTCACTCTCGAGAACTACCAAAGCGTGCTGTTTGAGGGCACCACACTCAACCCGCCCCTCGGCATCTACTTCGTGAACTCGATCGCAATCGCGATTCCGGGAACCGTCTTTCCGGTCGTCTTCGCGACGTTCGCGGCGTACGCGCTCGCGTGGTTCAGGTTTAGGGGGCGAGGGGCGCTCTTGATCGCGATCCTCGCGATGCAAGCCATTCCGCTCGAGCTGTCGGTGCTTCCTCTGCTTCAGCTATTCGCTAAGGGTCTGACGATCGGGGGTCTCGTGCTCGTGCCCCCGCTCGGCATCATGGGAACGTACATCCCGATCTGGATCGCGCACACGATCTTCGCGATGCCGATCGCGATCTTTCTCATGCACAACTACATTTCTCGTCTCCCGCGCGAACTCATTGAAGCAGCGCAAATGGATGGCGCGGGAGCCTTCGCAACGTTCCGGATGATCGTGCTGCCCTTGAGCGTGCCGGCGATCGCGTCGTTCGCGATCTTCCAATTTCTCTGGGTCTGGAACGACCTTCTTGTCGGACTGATTTTCGGCGCGGGCACGCGCGAGATCTCCCCGCTCATGGTGCGGCTGCTCGAGCTCACGGGAACGTGGGGTGGCGACTGGGAGGTGCTGACGGCGGGCGGCTTCGTGTCGATCCTGCTGCCGCTTGCCGTGTTCTTCGCGCTGCAGCGTTACTTCGTGCGGGGGTTGCTCGCGGGGTCTGTTGGCGGCTGACCCGAAGGCTGGTTGAGTAGCGCTGCGCGCGTATCGAAACCTAGGCTGGTTGAGTAGGCCGAAGGCCGTATCGAAACCCGCCGCCCCTACCCCTCGACGAGCCGAATGAACGCACTCAGCTCCGCGAGCCCTTGCGGCCGCGCCGGCAAGTACTGCGTGAGCGCGGGCGAGTAGACGAGGTATGCCGCCCACTTCGCGCGCGAGATCGCGACGTTGAGGCGGTTGCGCGAGAGCAGAAACTCGAGCCCGCGAGGCACATCCTCCGCACTGGATGCCGCGAGGCTCACGAACGAGATCGCGGCCTCTTGCCCCTGAAACTTGTCGACCGTGCCGACCTGCACCCTGTCGAAGCCCGCGACCGCGAGTGCGGTTCGGATCGTCTCAACCTGAGCGTTGTAGGGCGTGACGACGATCACGTCGGACTGGGCGAGGGGGCGAGCGGCGGCACCGGCGGTCCAGGGTCGTCCGAGGTGTTCGGAGACGAGGGCCACGACGCGCTCCGCCTCTTCGGCGGAGTGGGTCGAGTTGCCGAGGTGCGGAACGGGCACGGCGTGGAGTCCGGGGATGGTTGAGCCGAGCATCCGCTGATCCGCCGACGCGTTTGATCGCAGTTGGCCTTCGTACGCGAGGCGAGACACGGGCGCGGCGACCTCGGAGTGCATGCGCCAGCTTTCGGGCAAGAAGTACCCAAATTCCGCGGGCAGCACGGCGTTGTCGCCCGCGATGAAGCCGAGGGCCGACTGGTCGACGGGAGCCGGGTGGATGCCCTGACTCACTTGAGGCAATTGCTGCGGGTCGCCCAGCAGCAGCATGTTTCGTGCGGCCACACTCGCCGCGATCGTGGCGGCGAGCGAGAACTGTCCCGCCTCGTCGATCACGAGCAGATCGAGCTGGCCCCGCGCGAAGCGTTTGGGGTTGCTGAAATCCCACGCGGTGCCGCCGATGACGTAGCCCGTCTCAGCGTTCTGGGCCGCGAAGCCGAGCTGGCGGTCTTTGGGCAGAACCGTGAAGGGCTCGAGGCTGTAGTCGCCGCCCTCCCCCGGCGCCTTCGCGACGAGCCCCGGATCGAGCCCCGCCGCAACGACCCCGCGCAGCACGTTCTCGACGACCTTGTGGGACTGCGCGACGACGCCGATCTTGAACTGGTGATCCTCGATCAGGGCCTTGATGACGCGCGCAGCGAGGAACGTCTTGCCCGTTCCGGGTGGGCCTTGCACGGCGAGATACGAATTGTCGAGGTCGCGCGCGCTCGAGGTGACGGCGTCGATGAGGTTCTCGCCTGACTTCGCTAGGGCGCCACTGACCGTGCGTGAGGGCTGGCGCCACAGAATGTCGTGCACCGCGTTGCGACTCGGCCCGCGCGCGTAGAGATCCGTCGCGACCTCGCCGATCGCGGTCTTGAGGTTTGTCGTGCGCGGCGGCGCGCCCGACACGATTGCGATCGGCACGGCATGCAATGGCTGCTCACCGCCCTTGCACGTCTCGACGAGCGTCACTGACCCGTCGTCGTGCGTCACGACGTCGCTCACGGTCACCGCGAGTCGATAGCTCGCGGGAGTCGAAAAGTCGCGGTACGGGATGCCCGGCTCCGGGTAAACCGCGAACGCCTCCCGAGCTTCCCCTTTGCTGCCCGCCGCCCAGGAACCCTCGAGCCGCAGTGTGCGGTATGCGGCCGTGCGTACCGTGTTCCAGTCGCTCACGACCGTGACGCGTTCGACCGCGAAGACGTCTCGCACGTCAAACCACTCGTCCGCGGGTTCGTTAAGGCGCGAGTAGTGCTCCCACCAGAAACTCTTGTCTTCGCGGCGGTAATAGTCGACCGCGGCCGACGCAAGGTCGTAGGCGATGGCTCCGTCGAGGTCACCGGCGGAACGGGCATCCGTCGCCCGCTCGATCAGGTCGTCGGCGATGGGGCTCGGCTCGAATGGCGCGCGGTCGACCTCGTCGTCGGGAGTCGTGCCGGGCAGGTGCCCGTGCTCGGCCGCGACTTCGAGCAGCCAAGTGTGCAGGCGCAGGGTCGAGACGCAGTCGTAGCGGTTGTAGTCGGCGATGTCCGCGAGGATCGTGTCGGCCGTCGTGTTCTCGCCCGCATCCCGCGCGCTGCGGAACTGGTTGTACTGCTCGACCGAGTCCCCCGCAGTTGCGACGCCTTCTCGGTGCTCGGCGCCCATGTAGAGGGGCTCGAGGTGCTTGATCGAGTAGGACCGGCCGCCGATGCGCACGGACTTGCGCACGAGCGGGTAGAGGTCGACGAGCACGCC
>JANNCX010000166.1:0-3712 GCA_031387145.1 Salinibacterium sp. | reverse complement strand
GCGGGTCGTCCTCTCGGGCGACCCGCACCCTGCGGCATATCAACCGCCCCCATGCCACGCCGACTGAAAGCCGATCCATGAGCACCGCATTGTCGAAGAAGCCAATGAGACTCTCGTTCTCAAACCGGGTGAGCCGCTGGGATCTCAAGTTCTCCCCGTACCTCTACATCTCCCCGTTCTTCTTGATGTTCGCCGTCGTCGGACTCTTTCCGATCACCTACACGGCAGTCATCTCGTTCATGGACTGGGATCTCGTTCGCAACTCGGGAACGTTCATCGGCTTTGACCAATACATCTGGATCCTGCAACAGCCGCATTTCTGGACCGCCTTGCGCAACACCTTCAGCATCTTCTTGCTGTCTACGGTTCCCCAATTGCTTCTCGCGATCTTCATCGCTGTCATGCTCGACCGCAACATTCGAGCAAAGACCTTCTGGCGTATGGGCGTGCTTCTCCCCTTCGTTGTCGCTCCCGTCGCGGTCGGCCTCATCTTCACGGTCGTCTTCGCCGACAACTTCGGACTCATCAACGGGACTCTCACTGACCTCGGCCTCGCGCCCATTCCGTGGCACAAAGAGCCGTTCTGGAGTCACGTCGCAATCGCGACGATGGTGAATTACCGCTGGACGGGCTACAACACCCTCATCTTGCTCGCCGCAATGCAAGCGATCAATCGTGACTACTACGAAGCCGCGACGGTCGACGGTGCAGGGCTCTTCCGCCAATTCACGAGCATCACGCTCCCCTCGCTCAAGCCCACCCTCATTTTTGTCATCATTACGTCGACGATCGGCGGACTCCAGATCTTCGATGAGCCGCGCGTTTACGACCAGTTCGGTCGAGGCGGCGCTGCTCAACAGTGGCTGACGATCTCGCTCTATCTCTACGACATCGGGTGGGGCCAATGGAACTTCGGCCGAGCCGCTGCGATGGCGTGGATTCTCTTCATGATCATCCTGCTGATTGGGCTGCTCAACCTCCTTGTTACGCGCTCTCTCGTGCGTGACGAGGGCTCGCGCGCTGAGCGCATCGGCCGCCGCAATAAGAAGAAGGTCGCACGATGAGAACGACACACATCCGCGGAAACCGCCCGGGATTCTGGGTTCACGCGACGCTTGGCGTCGTGTTTATCAGTGCGGCGTTCCCCCTGTACTGGTCATTCATCATTGGATCGGGGGATTCCTCGTCGCTCCGTGAGCGTCCGTGGCTGCCAGGCGGCAACTTCGTAGACAACGCGATAGCTGTCATGTCGAATCCCGCCGTCAACTTCTGGGCAGGGCTTTGGAACTCGATCTACTCGTCGTTCTTCATCGCCTCCGCAGTCGTCATCACGTCGACGCTCGCGGGGTGGGCGTTCGCGAAGCTGCAGTTTCGCGGCGGCCCGATCCTGCTGGGGTTCGTCGTCGCGACGATGGCGGTTCCGCAACAACTCGGAGTCGTGCCGCTGTACATCCTGTTTTCCGAACTCGGCTGGACGGGCCAGATCGGCGCGATTATCGTTCCCGCCCTCACGAGTGCTTTCGGGGTGTTTTGGATGACCCAGTACTTGCGACAAGCGGTACCCAACGAGCTCATCGAGGCGGCCCGCGTGGATGGTGCATCCATGATCCGAACATTCTGGACGGTGGGAGTAGTCGCGGCTCGACCCGCGGCGGCGATGCTCTTCTTGTTCACCTTCGTTGGCGCATGGAACAACTTCTTCTGGCCGTTCATCGTTCTCGACCGGCAAAACCCGACACTGCCGGTAGCGCTTTCACTCTTGCAGTCCAACTACTTCGTTGACTACTCAATCGTTCTCGCCGGCGTAGTGCTCGCGACAATTCCGCTGCTGCTATTGTTCATATTTGCTGGAAAGCAATTGGTCAGCGGAATTATGGCCGGGGCGGTAAAGGGCTAATCGAATGACGTCAATTGCTAGGGAGGAGTCCGCGCGCATGTCGCTCGCTCCACGCCCGTTTCCGCACGACTTTCTCTTCGGAGCCGCCACCGCTGCGTACCAAATCGAGGGTGCCGCGCACGTCGACGGCCGCAGAGATTCAATCTGGGATGCCTTCTGCCGCGTTCCCGGCGCGGTCGTCAATGGCGACAATGGCGATGTCGCGTGTGACCACTACCACCGGTATCGCGAAGACGTCGCCCTCATGGCCGACCTCGGTCTGCAGACGTACCGCTTCTCTACGTCGTGGTCTCGCGTGCGCCCCGACGGTGGGCCCGTCAACGCGAAGGGGATCGACTTCTACTCCCGGCTTGTCGACGAGTTGCTCGAGAAGAACATCAAGCCGTGGCTCACGCTTTACCACTGGGATCTGCCGCAAGCACTCGAAGACTTAGGTGGTTGGACGAACCGCGACACCGCCTTCAAGTTCGCCGAATACGCCCTGAGCGTGCACGATGCGCTCGGCGATCGAGTTACGGCGTGGACAACGCTCAACGAGCCGTGGTGCGCATCATTCTTGAGCTACATCGGAGGCGAGCACGCTCCAGGCCGGCAGGATCCCGCAGCCGGACTCGCGGCTTCGCACCACTTGCTGCTCGCTCACGGTCTCGCGGTCAATGCCCTTCGCGAACGCGACCCAGAGCTGCAACTGGGTATCACGCTCAATCTCACGGTCACCGACCCCGTCGACCCGACGGATGCGGGCGACCTCGATGCCGCGCGTCGAATCGACGGCCAGTTTAACCGCTGGTTTCTCGACCCGATCTTCAGAGCGACCTACCCGGCCGATGTGCTTCAGGATGTCGCACACCTCGGTTTCGACGAAGTCGTGAAGCAGGGCGACCTCGAGATCATCTCGACGCCGATCGATGCCCTCGGCGTCAACTACTACCACGGTGAAGCCGTGAGCTGGCGGCCGACGAATCACGAGATGACGACGACGGCACCCTCGCCACGCCCCAAGCGCTCGCCGTTCCCGGCGGCGGATGCCGTGCACTGGCACCCGCGCGGGCTGCCCCTCACGGCAATGGACTGGGAAGTGCAACCCGAGGGTTTGACTCGGCTGCTGAAGCGCATCCACTCGGAGTACACCTCGCAAGTCGGCGTGCGACTCTCGGTCACCGAGAACGGCGCTGCCTACGACGACGTGCT
This sequence comes from Salinibacterium sp., assembly GCA_031387145.1. Classification (GTDB taxonomy): domain Bacteria; phylum Actinomycetota; class Actinomycetes; order Actinomycetales; family Microbacteriaceae; genus Rhodoglobus. Next base: position 624 of record JANNCX010000166.1, on the reverse strand, counting down.
CTCGCCCGACGGCGCTGTGCACGACGCCGACCGCGCTGCATATCTCGAAGATCACTTGGGCGCAATTCTTGACGCGATCGACGCGGGAGTGCCCGTGTACGGGTACTTCTACTGGTCGCTCATGGACAACTTTGAGTGGGCGTGGGGCTACGACAAACGCTTCGGAATCGTGCGTGTTGACTATGAAACTCAAGCACGCACGCTCAAGGACAGTGCAATCGCTTACACCCACATAATTGCTGGGCGCGCGTTGGCACATTCTGCTGGCTAGACTGCCCTCATGACTCACCAGTCGCCCGGGCGCCGCGTCGCGCCCACGCTAGAGGCGGTCGCGACAGAAGCGGGCGTTTCGCGCTCGACCGTGTCGCGCGTGGTCAACGGATCGAGCAGCGTGAGCCCCGAGGTGATCACGGCCGTGAATGCGGCAATTAGTCAGCTCAACTACATACCGAATCGGGCGGCGCGCAGCCTCGCCAATCGCCAGACCATGGCGATCGCTCTCGTGGTGCCCGAAGACACCACCCGATTCTTCGGAGACCCCTTTTTCGCCGAAATCGTGCAAGGCATCACTCAAGGCCTCGAAGACAGCGACTACGTGCTCAATCTTCAGCTTGCGAGCCCGTC
>JANNCX010000153.1:0-10931 GCA_031387145.1 Salinibacterium sp. | reverse complement strand
CCTCGACGATGAGATCGTCGCCCGAGCGATTGCCGCCGCCCGCGAGTTCTTCCGCGCGCAACGCGAGGCGCAGTTTTCTCAAGCCCAATCGGTCGAGCCCGCCAAACGGTCCGAGCAACAACTCGATTGCGTTGGTGGGTGTGAGGTCGACTCGGCCGATTCCCGCGTCGATGACGGCAAGGAGGGCTCGAGCCGATGGATCGTCGCGAAGCGCTGATCCACCCGCCGAGGCGATGACGGGCACTTCGGCTTGCGCGAGCGCGCGCCGCACGGTCTCGACTTGGGACCGCGTGCGAACAACCACGGCAAGGTCGCCCCACGCAACGCCGTGAATCAGGTGACGCTCGCGCAACTCGCGTGCGATCGCCGCCCACTCGCGAGCCGGAGTTCTCGCTTCTATATGCGCAATCGCACCCTCTGCACCGGGCCCGGCGCTCGTGGCTCCACGTTGCGTGCCAGCCGCCGCGGCCCCGATGCGCCCCGTGACGAGTTGCGTGAGGCTGCGCAACTCCGAACCGCCACGGTGCACGGTGTCGAGCGTGAGCGTGCGCAGGCCCGAGATGCGGAGTACGTCGGCGAGTCGGCCGAGGGCGTCGGGCTCGGCTCCGCGGAATGCGCCGGCCGCGACATCCGGATCGCCAAACGCGACGACGGCAACTCCTCGGCGCGCGAGGGCGCGAAGCACCGTGAATGCCGCTTCTGTTGCCTCGTGAAAGTCATCGACTACCACGAGGCGAAGACCCGCGACGCGATCTCCCGCTTCACCATCGTCGATCGCGCGCGCCGCGAATTGGGCGAGTTCGGACTGGTCGAGCTGTCGCTCTCGCGCGACACTCACGACCGCTGCGTACTCTTCGATGAACTCAGCGGATGCCACCCACTCCGGTTTTTGCAGCTGACCACCTAAGAGGCGCAAATCCGCCGGGCTGACACCGAATTCGGTCGCCCGAGTCATGAGCTCGCGCAACTCGGATCTAAACCGCCGCGTCTGGCGCACGTCCGGCCCGAGGCTCGCAGGCCATTGCGGGCCCGTGCCGTCTTCAATGTGCCCGTCGAGAAGCGCAGCGAGGTCTGCATCTTGATCCCCGCCCGTCACGAGGCGCGGAGGTGCGACGGCTGCCGACCGCGCCGCCTCACCAACAATCTCGAACGCGAGTGAGTTGACGGTACGAGCCATCGATCCCGTAGTCGCGACACCTACCCGCAGCGCGATCGCGTCACGAAGCGTCGTCGCGTTCGCTCGCGAGACCGTGAGCGCGAGAACCTCGTCTGCCGCGAACCCCTGACCCATGACTCGATCCGCCACTAGCTCTATGAGCGTCGTCGTCTTTCCCGAGCCGGGCGCACCGATGACTGCCGCTGAAGCATCGAGCGGCAACTCGATTACCGCGCGCTGCGACGCATCAAGGAGCGCGACTCGGGGTGACCTTTCGGTTGCCTCGAATCCCTGAATGCCCACGCGCTCCACGGTAGTGCGCTGCGCTGACAGTGAACGTCGCCCGAGCTCCCGCTGTTGTGTCGTAGCCTGTCTTTCGTGGACATTCGAATCGGCATTGCCAACAGCCCCCGCGAGATCAGTTTCGAGTCGTCGCAGACCTCGGCTCAAGTCGAGAAGATTGTCGCGGATGCACTCGAGGCCGACGCCAAGTTCCTCAAGTTGAGCGACGACAAGGGCAAGGTCTACATCGTGCCGACCGTGTCGCTCGCGTACCTCGAGGTAGGTAGCGAAGAGTCTCGCCGCGTTGGATTTGTAGCGTAGTCACATGGAACTTCTCTTCGTCACGGTGCTCGGTGCCGGCTTCGGAACCATCTTTCGCTATGCGTTGCCCAAGCGCGGCACGTACGGCATCTTCTTGCTCCCCGCTCTGGGAGCTGCGACCGCCGCAATCGTGTGGGTCGCGTTGCTGTGGATCGGGCTCACGTTCGATGGCACGTGGATTTGGGTCGCAAGCCTCGCCGCGTCAGCGATCGCAACTCTCGTGACAGCGCTTCTCTTGCCGGGAAAGCGACTTCAAGAAGACGCCGACTTGTTCACGGCCTTGTCAGGCAGTAAGTCCTAGCAAGTCCATTCGCCGTGTGTGAGCGGCGATGAGTTCAGTGAAAACGGGTTCAACCCGAGCCTCGTCAGACTTGTGGCCTTCGGAGAAGTGAAGTGCTGAGCGCGCGACGAGCATTGTGTCTCCCACGAGGCGCCGTCCCCACATGGCTAGTCGAGACGCGAGGCGGGGACTCTCGGTGATCGCGATCTGCAGTTGTTCCGCCAAGAGCACTTCGCCTGCATCCGACTCGTAGATTGCGGCGATTCGCTTGGTCAAATCGGGAGCAAGGCCAACCGCGAGTCGCTCATAGAAGTCATCGAGAAAGCCCGCAGTGAGGTAACAGCTAACGAGCGTCTCGAACCAGTCGCCACCGCGAGTTACGCGCTCGAACTCGTCGACCTCGTCGACATACGGCTCCATGGTCGCCGAAACGACTCCGCCGTCGCGAACGATTTCGTCGGCTAACGCCCGATGGCGTGTTATCGACAACTCCGCCGCGCGACCGATTGCCACCTTGCCAGCGGTCGTTGGTGCACTCGTGAGAGCGCGAGAGAGTGTCTCGAAGATCGTGAGTTGAACGTATGCGGCGCGACCCAAAAACTCACGCAGCGGCGGGGTGAATTCGTGAAGGTCAACTTTGGTTGTCAGTTGCTCGTCGGAACGCGAACGCAACCGCGGCACCTCGATGCGTCGAGTCGAACGCGAGAACCAATTAGCCACGAAAGCCAAGCTTAGTCAGGGATGCGACATCGGCGATCAGTGGTTGGCTAGCTCTGAGGGGAATGTCGCAACTTCCTTCAGAATCGCACGATTGCGGGGCTCAGCCCCACGCCCGGCGCGGCAATTTGCGACCGAATCTAGTTGGGGCTTGCTGCGACTCGGTTGCTTCAGGTCTACGAAGCCGTGGCGCGCCCGTAAGTCTCGAGCAGGCGCAGCCATACCTCGCTCATTGTTGGATACGCAGGCACCGCATGCCACAACCGGTCCAGTGGGACCTCGCCGACTATGGCGATCGTCGCCGCGTGAATAAGTTCGCTCACATCCTGGCCAACGAAGGTTGCACCGATGAGTACCCCCCGCGCCTCGTCCACGACAATACGAGCGTGACCGGAGTAGTCGTCCGCCTGGAGACTCGCCCCGGCCACATAGCCAAGGTTGTAGTCGACGACTCGCGTGGTGTAGCCGAGGGCAAGTGCCGTGGCAGACGTCAATCCGACTGACGCCACCTCGGGGTCCGAAAACGTAACTTGGGGAACTGCGGCGTGATCCGCGGTGGCTACGTGCGTGCCCCATGGCGAGTCGTGAACCGGTCGACCGGCCGCGCGCGCAGCAATTACGTCACCCGCTGCGCGAGCCTGGTACTTTCCTTGATGCGTCAGCAGGGCGCGATGGTTAACGTCGCCGGTCGCGTAGAGCCAGTCGAAACCCGGAACCCTCATGGTGTCGTCAACGGACATCCAGTCGCCCGCGGTCAAGCCAACAGTTTTGAGCCCGATGTCGGTGGTGCGAGGCGACCGCCCGGTTGCCACGAGCACCTCAGACGCGGTCGTGGCCAAATCGCCCACGTACACCGTCACCATGCCAGCCGAGCGTTCCACTCGCGTTGGTGATGCGCGGATGATCGTGACTCCGAGCGCGCTGAGCCCCTCGGCAACGAGTGAGCCCGCAAAGTCCTCCTGGGTTGGCAGCAGTCCGCTTCGAGCGAAGATGGTCACGGCCGTGCCGAAACTTGCATATGCCGTTGCCATTTCTACGGCCACCACACCGCCACCGATGATCGCAAGACTTGCTGGCGCTTCGGTTGCGCTTGTTGCGTCGCGCGGAGTCCAAGGGCTCGAATCGATAAGCCCTGGCACGTCGGGCATGAGTGGATCTGAGCCCGTGCTGATCACGACTGCGTGCCGGGCGCGCAACTCGACCACGGTCCCGTCGGGTTGAGTGACGTCGACCGTCTTGACGCCGGTCAGACGCCCATGACCGCGCACCAAAGCGATTCCCGTGCGCTTGACCCACTTCACTTGGCTCTCGTCATTCCAGTCGTGAGTGAAGATCGTGCGTCGGGCAAAAACCGCGGCGACATCGAGACTGCCAGTTACGGCTTGCTTCGAACCGTCGAGACGCTGGGCTGCGCGAAGTGCGAGCCCGCTTCGAATCAACGCCTTCGACGGCATACATGCCCAATACGAGCACTCGCCGCCAACAAGCTCGCTTTCGACTAGAACGACTGTCAGTCCACCCTGAACCGCTCGATCGGCTACGTTCTCTGCGACCGCGCCGGCACCAACAATGACGACGTCGTACTCTACGTCCACGATTATTTTCCTTCGAACACGGCGGGCTAGCGAGAAAGTAACGACTCTATGCCGATTCGAGCGTCTACCGACCCAGCGAGTCGCACAAGTTCGGGTAGTCTCCAACCACCGTGAGCACAGCGCGTAACGCGATTTCACTCCTGCGTCCGAACGGCCGGGGCCGACAGCGGTGGGGCCTACAGGGTTCGCGCAACTTGTCCGGCTAAACTATGTGACTGCCCCCCATTTCTGGCGGGGGCGAGCACGACTGACAAATTCGGCGTCCCAGGAACCAAGCGGGCGCTCCTCGCACCTGATTGGCACCCATACTTTGACATTCGCAGACCTCGGCATCGATCAAGACATGGTCGACGCTCTCGCGACCAAGGGCATCATCGATCCCTTCCCGATTCAAGAACAAACCATCCCCATGGGGCTCTCCGGCCAAGACATCATCGGCCAAGCGAAGACCGGCACGGGTAAGACGCTCGGCTTCGGGCTGCCCTTGCTGCAAGCTCTCGGCACCGATCCCGAGCACGGCGTGAAAGCGCTCGTCGTTGTGCCCACGCGCGAATTGTGCATTCAGGTCGCCGAAGACCTCGTGCTCGCCGCATCCAACCGGTCCACCAAGATCGCCGCGATTTACGGCGGCAAGGCGTATGAGGGTCAAGTCGAGGAGCTCAAGGCGGGCGCTCAAGTTGTCGTGGGTACGCCCGGTCGACTTCTCGACCTCGCGAGCCAGCGGCTGCTCTCGCTCAAAGCCGTCAAGGTCATGGTTCTCGACGAAGCCGACAAAATGCTCGACCTCGGTTTCTTGTCTGACATCGAGAAGCTCTTCGCCCAGACCGACCCGACGCGTCACACGATGTTGTTCTCCGCGACCATGCCCGGCCCTATCGTGGCTCTCGCGCGTCGATTCATGAACCGTCCGATTCACATTCGCGCGACGGACCCCAACGAGGGTCTCACGCAAGCGAACATCAAGCACGTCGTGTACCGAGCTCACAGTCTCGACAAAGACGAAGTGATCGCGCGCATTCTGCAGTCCGAGGGCCGCGGCAAGACCGTTGTCTTCACCCGCACGAAGCGCGCCGCCGCGAAGCTCGTCGAAGAACTCAATGACCGCGGCTTCAATGCCGCTGCCGTACACGGTGACCTCAATCAAGAGCAGCGCGAGCGCGCGATGGCGGCGTTCAAGGCAGGCAAGAAAGACATCCTCATCGCAACGGATGTCGCGGCGCGAGGCATCGACGTCAATGACGTAACTCACGTCATCAACCACACCATCCCCGATGACCACGACACGTACCTTCACCGCGCCGGACGAACGGGCCGCGCGGGCAAGACAGGTATCGCCGTGACCTTCGTGGACTGGGACGACATGCACAAGTGGTCGCTCATCAACCGCGCCCTCGACATGGGCATTCCTGAGCCGACCGAGACCTATTCGTCGAGCCCGCACCTCTTCACAGAGCTCGACATTCCCGCGGGAACCAAGGGTCGCTTGCCGGGGGCTCACGCTCCCAAGGTGCGCGAACCGCTAGCGTCGTCCGGCTCGCGTGACGGCGGTCGTAGTGGGCAGTCCCGTGGCGGACAACGCACCGCGCCGCCCGCGAGCGCGGAACCGAAGAGTGACGCAACTCGGCCGCCTCGCAGCCGTCAGCGCACTCGTACGCGCCGCCCGAGCACGCCGCCCGCGGCATAAGGCGTACGCTGGCGGTTGCACCCTCTCCTCCACAGTCCGAGTTTCAGAAAGTTATTGATTTTCTGAGATTTTTACTCGAACACACATTCGAATGTGCGATGATGGAGCATGTCCCTCACCGAGTCGTTCGCACGCACCGCACAGTCGGTCGTTGCGCTCGGATTGGTGGATGCGCCAGCCCTCGCGGCGCTGAGCGACGACTCACTTCTCGCCGCACATTCGGTGCTCACTCAACATCGGCGGCACGCGGACATACTCGCGGCTCGGCTCGCGGGTGAGCTCGAGCGGCGTTCCTCAAGTGAGGCGGGGTACTCAGGTATTGCACAACGCCAGGGCTTCGGAAGTGCTGAGTCGATGATTCAGTCACTGTCACCAGTCAGTCGCATCGAGGCGACTCAACTGATCAGCGCGGGAACGCTCATGGCCACAACGCCGACCACTCTGTGGGAATCAGCGCTCACGGACGAGCTGGCGTCGGGCTCGCTGGGCGTCGCCGCGGCGGCCGCAATTCGCCGCGGGCTCGACCCCGTGGCCGATTCGGCGCCCGCCGCCGATCTGCTCGCTGAGTGTGAAAGGCTGCTCGAGCTCGTGCAGTCAGTCTCACTTCATGAACTACAGCGTGAAGCACGCGCCGCGCGCGACCGTCTCGATGAGGCAGGCATCGCTCGACGCGAAAAACAGCGCAGAGATAACCGCTACCTCAAGCGCTGGGTGCGTGACGACGGCATGTATCAGGGCGCGTTTCTGCTCGACCCCGAGGCCGGTCTTCACGTTTTCAACGCGCTCGATGCGATCATCGCTCCCCGGCGAGGCGTTCGGTTTGTGGATGCCGAATCTGCAGAACTCGCCGATTCCGTTTCGCGTGACTCGCGAACGAACGAACAGCTCTTGGCCGATGCGCTCGTCGACATGGTCCGCCTCGCGGTCGACGCCGACCCGGCAAAAATGTTCGGAATGCGACGCCCTGCCGTGCGCGTCGTCGTGACCGAGCAGACGCTGAAACACGACGGCGGCCACGGCTACCTCGAAGGCGACGCGCAACCCATCTCCCGCGAAAGCGTCGACCGGTTTGTTTGCGACACCGGTTTCATCGGCATCAAATTCGATCGCAAGCACCAGATCATCGACCTCGGCCGAACCCAACGGCTGTTTACCGAACCACAGCGCCTCGTTATAGCGGTTCGCGATGGCGGCTGCATCTTCCCAAATTGCACCAAGCCGCCCTCGGGTTGCGAAGTGCATCACATCACCGAGTGGCGAAACGGTGGCCGAACGGATGCACACGACGGCGTCCTCCTATGTAGACACCACCACATGCTCCTGCACAACAACCACTGGCAAATCCTGCGTGAACGTGACCGGTATTGGTTGAAACCACCCCGATCCGAAGACCCCACACAACACTTGAGATCGCTCGGCAGCAAGAGTCCGCTCATTCGAGAGTTGCAACGGGTCGAAGCGGGCTAGCCTCTGCAAACTCGGCTCGGCGGCGGGTCCGGCTCTGAGCTAGCCGCTAAACGGGCTCGACCCAGTGCCGCGCGCGACGATTTTCGCGAGCACCTCGGGAGTCGTCGTGTTTTCGCCAAGCCGATTTGGCTTGCCATCCCCGTGGTAATCGCTCGCGCCTGTAAGTTCGAGGCCATACCGCTGCGCGAGCTTCTTGAGGCGCTTCTTTCCGTCTTCCGTGTTGTCACGGTGGTCTAGCTCGAGCCCGAAGAGACCCGCATCAGTCAGCTCACGGATGACGGTGTCATCCATCGGCCGGTACTTGCCGTAGGTTGCCGGATGCGCCAGCACGGGCACTCCCCCGGCCGCGACAATCATTCGCACGCCCTCGAGAGGCGAAGGCGCGTAGTACTTCTCGTAGTAGCCGCCTCGCCAGTGCAGGATGCTCTCGAAGGCAGCACTGCGATTCGCAACGTGTCCCTTACGCACGAGTGCATCGGCGATGTGCGGTCGACCGAGCGTCGTGCCGTCGACGGATTCGGCAAGCACGTCGTCCCACGTGAGCTCGTAGTCGGCCGCGATCTTCTCGACGATCCGTTCGGCTCGACGTAAGCGCCCGTCTCGAATGCGAGCTGTCTCAGCGATGATGTCTGCGTCGAGCGGGTCGAAGAGGTAGGCGAGGATGTGCACACTCGCGGGCCCGAAGTTGGTGCTGAGCTCCATGCCGGGAACGACCGTGAGCCCTGTGCCCTGGGCTGCCGCGAAGGCCTCGAGCCAGCCCGCGGTCGAGTCGTGATCCGTCAGGGCGACGGTGCCGAGCCCCGCTGCGACCGCGGCGCCGATGAGTTGAGTGGGCGTTTCGGTGCCATCGGACACCACGCTATGGGTGTGCAGGTCGATCGGTCGGGCGGGCATCCTGCAATGGTATTCGCGGCCGAGGCGAAACTCGTCGCTCCCGGGCGCGTGGTCTAGGCTCAACCAGTCATGATTCGTCTCGCTTCTGCTATCGCACTCATCGCAATCGCCGCCGCGCTAGCCGTGCTCGCGTGGCCGCAGGTGTTCGGTCTCGCATGGTCGACGCCCATCGCCCAGCTTGTTTCGATGCGCGGCCTTGCGATCGCGGTGGGACTCGTGCTCGTGGTGGCGTTCACGCTCGTGGCGCTTCTCATTCCGGGAGCACGCCGGTTCTCGGCCGGAGTCGCCGTGATTCTTCTCGTGTTTTGCGGCGTTAACGGGGTGGTGTTGGCGAGTCGCGGATTCGGGGCCCTCGCATTCGAGACCCCGACCGACAACGATGTGACCGTGCTCGCATGGAACACTCTCGGTGACGCTCCTGGGTCGGCCGTGATTGCCGATCTCGCCCTCACGACGGGCGCCGAGGTCGTCGCGCTCGCCGAGACGACGTACGACACGGGTGTCGAGGTTGCCGAACTCATGGCAGCCGCGGGGCACCCGATGTTTGTCTACACCGTTGCGTACGACCAGATCTCGAAAGCGCGATCGACGACTTTGCTCATTAGCGCGACTCTCGGCGAGTACGACGTCGACGAGTCGGCGAAGACGACTGCCGTGCTTCCCTCGGTAGTCGCGACTCCACGCGATGGCACGGGGCCGACGATCGTCGCGATCCACGCACTCGCTCCACTTCCGCCCATGCTCGCGGGCTGGCGTGCCGACCTCGACTGGGCGGCTGGCGCGTGCTCGGGCGACAACGTGATTCTTGCCGGCGACTTCAACGGGACCCTCGATCACTTCAGCGGAATCACCCACGCCCCGAGCGCAACGCTAGGCATGTGCACGGATGCCGCACTCACGAGCGACAACGCCGCGGTCGGAACGTGGCCGGCGAGCCTACCCGCACTGCTCGGCGCCCCGATTGACCACATCATGGTGACGCCCAACTGGCGAGTCTCTGGCATGCGCGTGATCGAATCCCACGACACCTACGGGAGCGATCACCGCCCGGTTCTCGCGCAATTGACCCCAGCGAACTGAGCTCCCGCTCGCGAAGTCGAGCGTCGGGGGCGACAATGGGGGCATGGCAGATTCTCAGGGTGAGCCCTCGCGCGCGACATCCAACCGATCCACTACTCCCGTCTCAGAGACTTTTGCGCAGTACATTTCGTCGCAATGGGCCGAGCGAGACGATGAACTTCCCTCGGCGCGAGAGCACGCACAATTCGCGGCCGCCCGGCGCGCGCGCATCTCGGCCCTTCATCCAGGCAAGCGACTCATCGTGCCAGCGGGTGCTGCCAAGACGCGATCGAACGACACTGACTACCCTTACCGCGCACATTCAGCCTTCGCACACCTCACGGGCTGGGGTTCCGACTCCGTGCCCGACTCCGTACTCGTGCTCGAACCGACTGCCGACAGTCACAGTGCAACGCTCTACTTTCGCGAAGCAGCGGGCCGCGACACCGACGAGTTCTACGCCAACGCCGACGTCGGCGAATTCTGGACTGGCGCCCGGCCATCCCTCGCCCACGTCGCCGCCGACCTCGGGCTCGCGACTGCTGGGCTACCCGCTTTTGCCGACGTGCTCGACTCGGTGGATGCCGCGACGCTAGTTGTTCGCGACGCAGACCGCGACGTGACCGACCAGATCGACGGGCGCCGCCTACTCGCAGCGGACTCGGAGTCGCTCGAGAACGACGGCGACACCGAGCTCGCGCGCGACTTGAGCGAGCTGAGGCTCGTGAAGGACTCGTTCGAGATCGCAGAAATGCGCGCTGCCGTCACGGCGACGAAGCACGGGTTCGACGATGTGATCGCGGACCTGTCCGCCATCTCGCAACATGCGCGCGGCGAACGACTCGTCGAGGGAACCTTCAACCGGCGGGCGCGGGCCGAGGGCAACACGGTCGGGTATGACACGATCGCGGCATCCGGCCCGCACGCATGCATTCTGCATTGGACGCGCAACGACGGCCCCGTAGCGCCCGGCGACCTCATCCTGATCGACGCGGGTATCGAACTCGACAGCTACTACACCGCCGACATCACGCGCACGCTGCCCATCAACGGCACGTTTAGCGATGTGCAGCGCCGCGTCTACGAAGCCGTGTTGGATGCAGCGGATGCCGCGTTCCGCATCGTCAAGCCGGGCATCAAGTTCCGCGAGATCCACGCCGCCGCGATGGAGGTCATTGCTGCCCGAACGGCGGATTGGGGCTTGCTGCCGGTGTCGGCCGCGGAGTCGCTCGAACCCGACCACCAGTACCACCGTCGATACATGGTGCACGGCACTTCCCACCATCTCGGCATCGACGTTCACGATTGCGCCGCGGCTCGCCGTGAGCTCTACCTCGAGGGCATTCTCGAGGCGGGCATGGTCTTTACGATCGAGCCGGGCCTCTACTTTCAGCCCGACGACTTGAGCGTTCCCGAGGAGTACCGCGGCATTGGCGTGCGCATCGAAGACAACATTCTCGTGACGTCGACGGGCGC
>JANNCX010000019.1:0-2847 GCA_031387145.1 Salinibacterium sp. | reverse complement strand
CCCGAGAAAGCCATCGAGAAGCAAGCGGAGTGAGCCGCGGCGAGAAGTTCTTCGGGATTGGTCTTTGTTGCGACACCTTCTGAGCGAGCGGCCCACGTTACGTCAAATTCAGCGGCGCCCGAGGAGTCGAGTTTGGTCGTTCCGGCGCCGCTCGTTAGGTCGCCGGACCACAGGGTTGTTGCTTCGCTAGTGACAGACATAGGAGTCGCCCTTTCGTCTGTTCCAGACTAAGCGCCCTAGGTCGTGACTTCGCGGTTTCGCCCTAAGATTCGAGCGCGAACGAGCAGAAGGTAGATCTGGCACCCGAGGCAATAGGCGAAGACCGAGTTGAGGAACGCTGCGATGAACGCCGCGCTCGCTGTGATCACGAGCGCGTACGGAACGCCCACGAGGTGCAAGACGACTCCAATGAGCGTGATGACGAAGCCGACGCCTTGAGCAAACGTGGGGGGAGTGGCATCCTCGAGATCGGTCGGCGGAGCGAGTCGCGGGCGCACGAGCTTGCGGAAAATCACTCCATAGGGGTGGCGCGTGATCCCCGCAAAGGCTCCCCACGCAAAAGTCGCGGTCAGAACGGCAAAGAGGATGAACCCGGGCTCGCTCGCGCGCACCGCGAGAGTGGCGCCGAGGGGAGTCGACAGACCGAGCCCCACGACGACGAGTAGGAGTACGGCGGTAATTGCCGCGCCGAATCGAGGGCCACGCGGGTCGATGCCATTCATGTCGTCACCAATATCCTGTTGATCTCGGCGTGAAGCGCATCACGTCGCGGCGCTCCAGCGATACGGGCACGCACGATTCCCTTGCTATCGAGAATGAGCGTTGTGGGGGTCTGCAAGATATGGAAGCGGCTCGCGAGGTCGGGCCGATGCGTGACATCCAGGTCGACGTGCGCAACGTTGCGGTGAGCGGATGCCACATCGCCAAGCACAGCGTGCGTGACCTTGCACGGGGCGCACACCTCGGTCGAAAACTGTAGAAGCGTCGCGCCCGAAGCAAACCGACGGACCCCGGGAACGTCGCTGACCTTGACGATCGTGTGCCCGCGCGTGTGCCTGACTTTGCCTTGACGGCTGCGCCAGACGAGGCCGATGACGGTCGCGAGGGCGACGAGGCCGACGAGCGCGAGCGGTACGAGGCTGGGGTTCATGATGTTGTCACGATAGGTGTGATTTGTGCTCGATTGTGCAGTGTTTCCCTCTGTTACGCGGGCCAGACGGCGTGTGTGGAGTTGAGACCGGCTCTCCGCTCGCTATCGTGAAAGCCGTGCCCCAGAAAATCGAATTCCGGTCAGACGTCACGGTAGAGCTCGTTCGGTCGAGCGCCCACGATTCGGACGTGCTCTTTGCGGCTCGAGTGTCTACGCAGGGCGAACAGACTCTCGAGGCCGCGCACGACATTGACGTCGACACGAGCCGCAGTTTGGGACTCATCAACTACCTGATGCGCGACCGCCACGGGTCGCCCTTCGAGCACAACTCGATGACGTTTTACGTGCAAGCGCCGATCTTCGTGTTTCGCGAGTTTATGCGGCACCGCATCGCTTCCTACAACGAAGAGAGCGGCCGGTATCGCGAACTCGGCCCCGTGTTTTATGTGCCCGGCGACGCCCGCAAGCTCGTGCAGGTCGGCAAGCCCGGCGCCTACGACTTTCTCGCGGGAAGCCCCGAGCAAACGGCGCTAGCCGTCTCCGAGGCGAAGCGCGTCGCGACAGAGGCGTACGAGTCGTATCAGCGGATGCTTGACGCGGGCATCGCCCGCGAGGTAGCACGAATCGTACTGCCCGTGAGCATCTACTCGTCGATGTACGTGACGATGAATTCGCGTTCGCTCATGAATTTTCTCTCGCTTCGCACAACGCGCGAGGGAAGCCACTTTCCCTCGTTCCCTCAGCGCGAGATCGAAATGGCCGCCGAGCAAATGGAGACGCTGTGGGCGGGCCTTATGCCGCTGACGTACGGTGCATTCAATGACAACGGTCGAGTTGCGCCGTAGCCCGGCTATCTCAGGTTCTGGGCGGGCACCGCGACTTTCTTGACAATCAGCAAGATCGCGGCCGTAATGGGCAGCGCCACGAGCGCTCCCAATAGCCCAAGCAGAGTCGCCCCAACGAGGGCGCCAATGAGCACCAGCGCCGCGGGAATTTGGATGGCCTTGCCGACGATTCTCGGCGTCATGATGTTCGCTTCGATTTGCAAGTACACAACCATGACAATTCCGACGATGAGTCCGGCTTCCGGCGAGGTGAATAGTGATACGACCGTCATTACCGTCGCACTAATGACGCTACCGACGACGGGAATGAAGGTGATCGGAAGTGCGAACGCCGCCAGAATTCCTGCGTAGGGTACGCCCACGATCGTAAGCAGAATGAACGAGAACAGTGAATTGAGAAAAGCGAGAACGAACATCCCGTTGAGGTAGAGGCCTACCGAGGCAAAAATCTCCTCGGCGATTTCTGCAAAGCCCTCGCGACGACTCGCGGGTGCGAGCGAATAGAGGCCCTTCTTCATGTCTTCGAGAGACGCAACGAAGTACACGATCAACGCGAGTACGAAGATTCCGCCGAAAACGACGTTGACGGCTCCCAGGCCCACTTGCAGCACGCCCCCGCCGATCGCTAACCACAACGCTGGGTCTGACATCGCTTCCTTTAGCCCGTTGACGAGAGGGAGAAGCGCACCGCCGAGAATCTCGTTGAGGTTGACGAACCAATCCTGGGTCGTGATCTCAGCCACGCCCTCCGGGAGGTTCTTGATGAGCTCGATTGCTTGGGCTGTGACTGCGGGAATGAACTTCCACAGGAGCAACACCATGGCCAGTGACGACATCTGGATCCTCGGGATC
>JANNCX010000088.1:0-8433 GCA_031387145.1 Salinibacterium sp. | reverse complement strand
CATGATGGGGCACCTTCAGTTCGACGCCGTCGACGCGAAACCCGCGACGCTCTCGCCGCTGTGGAACGACGTACTGCGGAACGACCTGGGGTTCGAGGGGCTCGTGATCACCGATGACATGTCGATGCTCGAGCGGTCGGGCCGACCCGAGCTCGCGAATCAGGCGTCCAACGCGATCGCGGCGGTCGCCGCAGGCAACACAATCTTGTTGTACGTCGGGGGAGTCGATGTCGCGGGCGTGACTGCCGCCGTGCATGCGGCTATAGACGCGGGGACGCTGTCGGAGGCGCTCATCGATGACGCGGCGCATCGGCTACTTGTCGCGCGCAGAACTCTCTCGGGCGAGACGGGCCGCTTCGTCCACTGCTTCGAAGAGTGCCAAGCGATGATCGAGTAGCGACGCGCTTGCGTAGGCTCAAGGTATGACCGATTCAATGACTCCAGCCGCGGCATCCGGCAGCTTCGCAATTGGCGGCGACCTCACGGTCAATCGACTCGGCTACGGGGTCATGCAACTCCCCGGGCGAGGAGTGTGGGGACCCTCGCGCGATCATGACGGAGCGATCGCGGTGCTTCGACGAACCGTCGAGCTCGGCATCACGCTCATTGACACTGCGGATTCGTACGGCCCTTTTATCGCCGACCACCTCATTCGTGAAGCGCTGCATCCCTACGCCGACGATCTCGTGATCGCAACGAAGGTCGGGTTCACACGGCAAGGTCCGAACCGCTGGATGGAGCTGGGTCGCCCCGAGTACTTGCGACAGCAAGTCGAACTCAATCTGCGTCACCTCGGGCTCGAACGAATCGACCTCTTGCAATTGCACCGAATCGACACGACCGTGCCTCTCGAGGATCAAGTCGGCGAACTCGCCGCGATGCGATCGGAAGGCAAGATTCGCCACATTGGGCTATCAGAAGTCACGGTTCAACAACTCACGGCCGCGCAAGCCGTCGCACCCATCGTTTCGGTGCAGAACCGGTTCAACCTTGTCGATCGAGCCTCAACGGATGTTCTCGACTTCGCCGAGGGCAACGGAATCGCCTTCCTGCCGTGGTTTCCACTCGCGACAGGCAAGCTCGCTGGCCCCGACGGACCGCTCGCGAAAGTCGCCGCCCGACTCGACGCGACGCCATCGCAGCTCGCGCTCGCGTGGTTGCTGCGCCGCTCGCCCGTCATGCTTCCGATTCCCGGCACGGCGAGCATCGAGCACCTCGAACAAAACACGGCCGCTGCACTTATCGACCTCACAGACGCAGACTTCGCGGAACTCACCGCGACCGTCTAGCGCCGCGCCGCGTCAGAGCTTGAGGAGTCCTGCGGCAACGAGTTGCTCGCTCAGCCCAGCGCCATCGGGAGCGTAAAACCACCGCACCGATGATCCGGCTTCGCGCTCGGCCGCTTTGCTGCGCCCGCCCGCGAAGACCGCTTCACTCGTCGACAGTTGTCGAATGGCGACGGCGGCCACGTTTTCAGGATGAGCGGCAGCAAACTCTCCATAGAGCTCTTCATCGTGCTGGCCGTCGTCCCCGATGAGCAACCACTTGAGGCTGGGAAACTCGGCGGCAATCCGTTCGAGGCTCGATCGCTTGTGGTCTTGCCCACTGCGGAACCATCGGTCGTGCGTCGGGCCCCAGTCCGTCAGGAGCAAGGGACCTCGCGGAAACAGATTGCGTTCCATGAATCGAGTGAGAGTTGGCGCGACGTTCCATGCACCGGTCGACAGGTAGATCACGGGTGCGCCGGGGTTGGTCCTCGTGATGCGGTCGTAGAGGACCGCCATTCCCGCGACGGCGCTTCGCGCGTGCTCGTCGAGCACGAAGGTATTCCAGGCAGCGAGAAACGGTCGAGGAAGCGCCGTGACCATGACCGTGTCATCCACGTCGGAAAGCAAACCGAATGGAGCGGTGGGGTCGACGATGAAGACGGGCGCTGTCACGGGTTCGCGGTCGTCGGTTCGAATTGTGACTCGGTGCCAGCCGGGCGCAAAGTCTGTGTCGATGCGAACGTCGACGACACCGCCTCGAGCGGGCCGCACGCGATTCTCAACGGTGCCCGCCGTTATCGTGACTTCGACGTCGTCGACCGGGATGCTGAAGAAGCTGCGCCAACCACGCACTTTTTCGGCGCGCTGCTTGGCAACATCGCCGCGCGTGAGCACGACTCGACACAACACGCGCGTCCAGCCCGGTGCGCCGTATCCGGTGTACGGGATGATCGTGGTCTTGAGTCCACGTCGTCGTCCTCGCCGCTCGCGCCACCGGTGGAACGCGTCTTCAATTCGCGCGGCGCGGTGAAGAATTTGCTCGGTCGCGACGCTGGGATTCACGGACCGAGCCATGCGCCCAGTCTTACAGACTTATCGGTTCGATCAATTGCGGGCCGTTGTTTCTCACGTTGCCGACGGCACGGTCGACTTGGTAAAACGTCATAGCTTCTGCAACGTCGAGCGAACCCGTCGACACGAGTTCGAGCAGTTCGGGCGTACCTTCCTCATGCGGATCGAGCCACTCGTCAGCGAGTTCGGCTGAGAGAAAGACGGGCATCCTGTCGTGAATGCTCGCGAGCTCACCCTCGGCTTGCCGCGTGAGGATGGTCGTCGAGAGCAACCACTTGTCGGAGGCGTCGTCGGCCGCCGCAGGGTCGCGCCACCACTCGTAGAGTCCAGCGAACACGGTCAATTGATCGTCGGGCAGGTGAATGAAGTGTGGGATCTTGACGCCGTCGATCGTTTGCCACTCGTAATAGCCGCTCACGGGAACGACTGCTCGACGCTTCTTGACTGCCGCGCGAAAGTGCGGCTTTTCGGCCGCGGTCTCGATTCGTGCGTTGATCGCAGTGGCTGCACCCTTCGAGTCTTTAGCCCAGCCGGGCACGAGCCCCCAGCGCGCGGCTTCGAGTCGGCGCACGGGCTCTGAATCGGCATCCGCGCCCTTGGGGAGCGAATCGAGCACGATCGAAACTCGATCGGTCGGCGCAACGTTCCAGGACGGCGCGGGTAGATCATCTCCGACGAGATCCACGTCGAAGAGAGTCACGAGATCGGTTGCCGCGCCGGCGACAACGAATCTTCCACACATATCTACATTCTCTCAGCACACTCCAGCGCTAGAATATCCTCACGATCAAAGGAGGCACCGTGGCCGCACACGACACCTTGGAACACGCCAGTGACACCCGAGTCGCACTCAGAAACGAGCCCGTCCAAGCTCGGAGCACCGCTCGACTGACTGCACTATTGGACGCCGCTGCCGCTGTTGTCGACGAGATCGGTTTCGAACGACTCACCACCGCAATGGTCGCCGAGCGCGCGGGAGCGTCAATCGGTACCGTCTACCGCTACTTCCCCGACCGCATCGCTTTGCTGCAAGCGCTCGGAGCTCGAAACCTCGAACGCGTGTTGACCCGCGTCGGTGAAGAAGTCGCGCACGCGAAGCACCCCGACTGGCATTCGGCCCTCAATGCGGGAATCACCGTTCTCATAGACGCATACCGTAACGAAGCCGGATTCAGGGGCCTTCGCGTCGGCGACGTCATCGACTTGCGTCCCGCTCCCGTAGAGCGCACCTACAACTCGATCGTTGCGGCTCGCATGCTCGATGGCTTGATCGCGCGCTTTAGTACTAACGACACCGCCGAGCTTCGATTCCAGTTCGAAGCGGCATTCGAGGTGTCAGACGCTCTCGCGACGCGAGCGTTTGCCCGCGACAAGCGCGGCGATGAGGCGTTCCTCGTCGTCGGTCGCGACGTCGTTCACCGGATGCTCAAGCCCTACTTCGGCTGAGCATCCATTGATCGACGGCTAAAGCGGGTCGTCGATCGTGTTGGCATCACCGTCACCGGGTTGGTGCATGTGGCGGCCTTCGGCGCGCTCGATGAGTTTCTTCGCAACGAAAACCGTCACGAGGAACACCGCGATGATGCCGACGAAGATGTATCCCGCGTAGTGCAGTTGGTCGAGTAGGTCGCGAAAACTTCCCGCAGCAAAAGCGCCGACTGAGACGTACGCAAAAGTCCAAATGACGGTCGCGGGAACTGTCCATGCCATGAACTTTCGGTAGCTCATCGTGCTCATGCCGACCGTCACGGGGATGAGCGAGTGCAGCACGGGCAGAAACCGTGACACGAACACGGCAATCCCACCCCGCCTGTCGAGGTAGTTCTCGGCGCGCACCCATTGTCGCTCGCCGATTCTCTGACCGAGGCGGGATGCCCGAATCTTCGGTCCGAAGAACCTGCCGAGCGCGAATCCAATGCTCTCGCCGGTCAAGGCACCAACAATCACGGCAAATACGAGCGCGAAGTATTGACCCCAGCCTTCGACGGCAGTGCTCGCGACAATGACTATCGTGTCGCCGGGAATCACGAGCCCGACGAGAAGAGACGTCTCGAGCAAGATGCCGAGGCCCGCGAGAAGAGTTCGAGCCACCGGATCGACCGACTGCACGAGGTCAAGGAGCCACTCGACGACTTCGTTCATGGCAGTGGGCGCCGTAGCTTGTCGAGTCGAGCACGCCACATGGCCAGTCGGCCGGGTTGCTCTGCGAGGGCGGGTCCGTCGATCCACTCGGTTGCAATGCGAATGCCGTGGAGCGCGCTTACGACCCACAGTTCCGTTCCTTCGATCTCGCTCGGAGTGACGCGCTCCTCGAGCGTATCGAGACCGAGGGCCGTTGCGAGCGTGAGCACACTTCGCGCCGTCACGCTGTCAACTCGGTCGAACTCGGCGGGGGGTGAACACAGAATTTCACCGCGCCACCACAAAACGCCGCTGTACGCTCCCTCGACGACGAAGCCCTCGGGTGAGAGCAAGATTGCCTCCGTGGCCGGTTGCACGCTCGTGCGGATGCGCAGCATGGCGTGCAAGTCGGGACCCTTGATGCGTGATGACGTTCGTGGGTCACGACCATTCCACGTCGCGAGCACTGCCGACCGGGAGCGCTCGGGCGCACTGCGCAAGCGGAACACCCAGCGTCCGTTTGCGTGGTACTCGACTCGCGGAAACCAATCGCCCGTGCGAGGAATTGCGTGGACCGCGGCATCCCAAAAGTCGGGTGCCGGCGGCGCGGTTGCGAAGAATCGCTCGCGGTGAAGTTCGAGCGCGAGGGTAAGACCATCACTCACGAGCCAGGAATCCGCGACGACGATCGAGGTGTCGGTCATGTCGCAGTAGTCGAGAGGTTCGAGAACGCCCTTGTGCCACCGGAAGATCGACTGCACTTTCATAGTCTTAGGTTATGCGCCCCAACGTATCGCGCTGATCTTGGCGAAAAGTGACTCACACACAATTCTTTCTCGAAACTCGGAATGATTATTTCGACAGCGCAGTTGAGCTTAGAGTTGGTGAGGAGTGGCGTGCGTTGCCTCGCCCTGAGCGGGAGGGCCTTCGTGATCACATTCACCCGCGTCACCAAGAGTTTTGGTCAAGCCACACTTGCGGTAGACGATTTCTCGCTTGAGATTCCTTCGCGAAAAACCACTGTTCTCGTGGGCTCGTCGGGCTGCGGTAAGACAACGCTATTGCGCATGATCAATCGAATGGTCGAGCCCACTTCGGGATCAATAGAAATCGACGGAGAGAGCATTCTCGACCGCGATCCGGTGCAACTGCGTAGGAGCATTGGCTATGTGATGCAGAACTCTGGATTGCTTCCGCATTTCAAGGTCATCGACAATGTTGCGACAGTCCCGGTGCTCAACGGGGTCGCGCGAAAGGTCGCGCGGGCTGAGGCGCTCATACTTCTTGACACCGTTGGCTTGAGCCGCAGCCTTGCTGACCGGTACCCAAACGAGTTGTCGGGTGGTCAACAGCAGCGGGTAGGTGTGGCTCGCGGATTAGCGGCCAACCCCAACATCCTCTTGATGGATGAACCATTCGGCGCCGTCGACCCGATAGTTCGCGCCGAGCTCCAGCAAGAAACGATTCGACTCCAACGCGACCTTGAGAAGACCGTTGTGTTTGTCACGCACGATATCGATGAGGCATTCCTATTGGGAGATCAAGTCGTGATCTTGCAGGACGGCGCAAAGATCGCGCAAGTGGGGAGCCCCAGTGAAATCATTGCAAATCCGGCAAACGATTTCGTCGAGAGCTTCATCGGGATTCAGAACGGAAAACGGGCGCTTTCAATCCGCAAGACGGCAAAAGGCTCGATCTTGGTTGACGGTGAGGGTCGTGCCGCGGGAGTTCTCGTGGAGCGCGGTGATGCCTCATGACGTGGGTCTTGAACAATCTCAACCTCATTGCTGGTTTGGCGCTTGAGCATGTGAGGTTGAGTGTGCCGCCGATCGTGATTGGGTTTCTCATCTCGATCCCGATTGGGTGGATCGCATTTCGGTTCACACGACTGCGAGGCATAACGCTGACGGCGGCCGGCCTGCTTTATACGATTCCTTCCCTTGCCCTATTTGTGATCTTGCCCCCGATGCTTGGCATCAGCTATCTGAGTGAACTCAATCTCAGCATCGCCTTGACCATCTATGTTGTTGCGCTCATGTCGCGGTCTGTAGCGGATGCACTCGCGTCAGTTGATCCGGCCATTCGAGACTCGGCAACCGCGGTCGGGTTCGCAAGCTGGCGCCGTTTCTGGGTCGTCGAGTTTCCGCTCGCTGGCCCGGTCGTGCTCGCGGGTTTGAGAGTTGCCGCGGTAAGCACCGTGAGCCTAGTGACTGTCGGCATATTCATCGGCGTCGAAAGCCTCGGCTATCTCTTCACCAATGGTTTTCAACGTCGCATCGTGCCAGAAATTCTTGCCGGTGTTCTTATGGTGCTTGTCATCGCGCTGGCCTTGGATTACCTACTCGCCGCGCTCGGTCGGGTCTTGATGCCGTGGACGGCTCGTCGCTCCGCGCGCGATAAGCAGGCGATCACGACGTCACGCACGCCTTCGCTTACGGGAGGTGTTTCGTGAGCCTCTTCCTCGATGCGATTGCGTGGCTACTCGCCCCCGAGCAGCACCAGGGACCAGATTCGGTTGCGATCAGAATTGGCGAACACCTCTTTTTCACTTTCGTCGCGGTGCTCATCGCGGCCGCAATCGCGGTGCCACTGGGGTATTTCATCGGTCACACCGGTCGAGGGCGCGAGCTCGCCGTCGGAATTTCCGGGGCCGCGCGCGCACTCCCGTCATTGGGCCTCATCCTGTTACTGGTGCTGTTGATCGGGGTCACCCAGAAGCCGCTTGCCGCATTCATTGCGTTCGTATTGCTCGCAATACCCTCGATTCTCGCGGGGGCCTACGCCGGGCTTGAGTCGATCGATCGCCGCACAATCGATGCGGCACGCGCCGTCGGAATGACGGAATGGCAGATTCTCTTCAAGGTCGAAGTGCCCCTTGGGCTTCCCCTCTTGATCGGCGGAATACGGGCGGCCGTGCTTCAGGTTGTGGCGACGGTGACTGTTGCCGCCTACATCGGATTGGGCGGTGTCGGCCTGTATATCTTCAAAGGCTTACCGTTGCGCCGATTCGACGAGATGCTCGGCGGCGCGATCATTATCGTGGTGCTCGCGGTAGTTCTCGACGGGTTGTTTGCGTTATTGCAGCGCATTGTCGTGCCGCGCGGGGTATCCGCCGGCCGAATCAAAGATGTCCGATCTTCGACAAGGCGTCGTTGGTCGGTGATGGAACCATCCATCGAACGAGTAAAAGGATGAAACATGTTCACAGCTAGGAACAAAGGCCGACTCGCCGCAGGCGCAGCCGTGGTCGGGGCGGCATTGGCCCTCACAGGGTGCGTCGCAGGTGATCCGTTGGACCCAGGAACAGACCCAGTGTCGAGCGAGACGATCACGATCGGATCGCAAGCGTACTATTCGAACGAAATCATTGCCGAGATCTATGCGCAAGCTCTCGAGAATGCGGGTTTCATCGTCGATCGACAGTTCAACATTGGCCAGCGCGATGCCTACCTTCCATCGCTTGAAAATGGTGAGATTGATCTCTTTCCCGAGTACACGGGCAACCTGTTGCAGTTCTACTCGCCAGACACCACGGCCACATCATCCGACGACGTATACAACGAGCTCAAGGACGCACTGCCCGAGAGCTTGACGGTGCTTGACCAGTCGTCGGCAACCGACCAAGACTCGTACAACGTGACGGCAGCCTTCGCGTCTGAAAATTCCCTCAGCAGTCTCGCGGATCTTGCCGGGGTAAGCGTTCCTCTTACTCTTGGCGGTGCTCCGGAACTCGAGGAACGCCCGTACGGCCCAATGGGTCTACTGGCAACGTACGGCGTTACCGTCGGTTTCTCCCCGACCGGTGACACTACGGTCGAAGACCTCGTGGCAGGTAACGTGAACATCGCGAACGTCTACAGCGCCGACCCGCGCATCCAGACCGAAGGCCTCTTAACCCTTGCAGACCCCGAGGGGCTCTTCCTGGCATCGAACGTCGTGCCGCTGGTCAATGTGCTCGTGCTGGTCGCCGACG
>JANNCX010000146.1:0-1706 GCA_031387145.1 Salinibacterium sp. | reverse complement strand
CATCCCCAACAAGAAGAACCTAGCGCCCGCGCTACTGGACCCGGACTTTGACCCGGGGCGTACGATGTCGCTCCCGTGGCAAAACAACTTCACGGGAATCGCCTGGAATCAAGACGAGGTTCCCGGTGGCCTTCAGTCGGTCGACGATCTGTGGCGCACCGAACTTGAAGGCAAGGTCGTGCTCATCGACGAACTCCGCGATACCGTCGGACTGCTCATGCTCAACAACATGGTCGACGTCGCGTCGAGTCAATGGGGTGCGAACGAGTTCCGCACGGCAGTCGACGTAATCTACGGCAAGAACGTTGCGAATCAGATCCTCGGCTTCAAAGACAGGCTCGCTTACGTTTCCGAATTCAGGTCGGGGCGGGCGCTCGCGGGTATCGCGTATTCGAGCGACATCACGCTACTCAACGTCGAAGCAGGGTACGAGAAGTTTAAGTTCTACTTGCCCGCTTCGGGCGGGTTGTTGTGGGGCGATAGCTTCGTGGTTCCGCTCGGGTCGACACACAAGACAAATGCAGAAAAGCTCATGAACTTCTACTATCAACCGGACGTCGCGGCTGCTGTCGCCGCGTCGGTTCGATGTGTTACTCCAGTCGTGGGAGCACGCGAAGTTGCAGGCTTCAAGTACCCGGAGATCGCGGCCGACCCGCTCGTGTTCCCCGACGTCGAGACCCTCGAGCGCGCTCGCTCCTTCCGGGAGCTGACGGCGATCGAGTCACAGACCTTCCGGGCGGCGTTTGAGCGCGCCAAAACGGTCTAGCCCGCGCTACGCGTCGAGCGTTACTCGAATCGCACCGACGACAACTCTGGCGCCCAGTATTGGGTCGGAGGTCCGCTCGATAATGCTCTCCGCCGTCGACCGATCGATTGCGTGAGCATCCGCCAACAGAGTGAGTCCGACGGCAATCGTGGCGCGCGACGAGCCATCGAGCATCTTGATTGCTACCCCAGTGCCGTCGGGGGCTCCAGCGACGAATACGCCCTCGACCCCGCTCTTGGCGATGAGACTGAGTTCGTCGATGAGGATCGCGATTGTCGCGTTGTCTATCGCCCAGCCGTTGCCGCGAATCGCCAAGGCGAGCCTCGCCGCGGGAGGGTCCGACTCCCGCGTGGCACCCGAGATGCGACCGACGGCGGTTGCGAGACCGCGGAGGGTCACGGCGAACACGGGCGCGCCGCATCCATCGATTCCCGCGTGCTCAACCGGTTCGCCTGTGTAGGTCTCGACGGTTGATCGAATGAGCTGCTGCAGCGGATGCCCGGCCTCAAGATAAGTCTCGATGGGCCACCCGTTCACGACGCACGCGAGTAGAAACGCCGCGTGCTTGCCGGAACACGTCATGGCAAGACGAGTCGGTTGCACGACCGACGCTCTCGCTGCGCTGTCGATGGGCCAATCGGCGGGGCACTGCAGAGCGCCCTCGTCGAGACCAGCTCTCGCGAGCAGACCTTCGACGATCGCGACGTGCCGCGGCGTACCTAGATGGCTAGCCGCCGCGAGCACTAGCTCTTCGCCATCGAGTGCGGTTCCCGCATGCAGGAGGGCGATTGCTTGAACTAGCTTGAGCGTCGAGCGAGGGTAGATGAGCGCGGTGACGTCACCGATTGAACGCGCGAGGCTGCCGTCCGGCGCGACCACCGCGGCAGCGCCGAGGTGCCGCGACTCCATGAGTCCCGATCGTTCGATCACCGCGAGTTGG
>JANNCX010000383.1:0-13794 GCA_031387145.1 Salinibacterium sp. | reverse complement strand
ACTAAGCATAGGGCTGCGGGGTGTCAAGGCCCCAGTCCAAACGCAAAAGGCCGCCCCGAAGGACGGCCTTGAGCGTTACGGCTCAGCTAGTCGCGCGCTATCGCAAACATGCGCAGCAGCTCGAGGTACAGCCAAATGACGGTGACCATGATTCCGAAGGCGCCCGTCCAGCCGTACTTGCGGGGTGCCTGGTTCTGCACGCCCTTTTGGATGAAGTCGAAATCGAGCACGAGCGAGTAGGCCGCGAGGATCACGACGAACACGCCGAGGATCACCCCGAGCGGGATGCCGAAGATTTCGACGCTGCCGCGAAGTCCCCATGGGTTACCGCCCGCGCCGCCGAAGATCATGATGAAGACGTTCACGACAGAGAACACGAGGTACCCGATCATCGCGATCATGAAGACCTTGGTGGCCTTCTTGGATGCCCGGATCTTGCCACTAGCGAAGAGCGCGAGTGTCACGCCCACGACGACGAACGTCGCAATGACGGCTTGCACGACAACACCGGGATACATCGCATCGAAGAAAGCGGAGATGCCTCCGACGAAGACTCCCTGCACGGCCGAGTAGGCGAGCACGAGGGCAGGCGACGGCTCTTTGCGGAAGATGTTTACAAGCGCGAGGACGAACCCGATGACTCCCGCAATAATCCACAGGAAGGGCAAGGGGCCGACGGTGATCCACCCGATTGCGGCGCCAGCGAGCAGCAGCGCGAATGCGCCGACCGTCTTGGCGATCGTGTCTTCGACCGTCATCGGCTCGGTCTGCACGGGAGCAGACGACCGGTTGTAGATCTCGTCGAGCTGCTGGGCCGAGACATCCTGAGCCACGGCCACGGCACCTTGACCTGTGAACGCGGCGTTGCGTGAGAATGCGGGGTTATTCATTGCCAATGTGTCCTCTTTCGGCTGGCGATTGGTACGTCAAAACTAGCTGGTTTTGCTGAGAGTGTGCTTCGTTTCGCGCGGCGCAACTGTCGTGGCGATGAGCCTCGCGAGCCAAGCGGATGCCACGAGCACGGCCATCGAGATGACAAGCACGACTGGCATTGCCCAGTACTCGTGTACGAGCTGCGCGACGATGATTCCGTTCGCGAGCGGAAGAGCGAGAGTGACGTAGCTGCGCAACGGCCGGTGCCTTACGAGGAGCCAACACGCGAGCGTGATCGAGAGCATCCACATGGACAATGGGCCAGTGAGCAGGAGCCACAGGATCGCGCTAGAGGGGATGAGTGCGACGATTCGTCGCCAACCGCGCGCGGGCATGATGCCCCAACCGATCGCGTGAGTGATCGCGCCGATGAGCAACAGGGGCAGGGTCCAATTGTTCGCACCTTGAAGCTGAATCGCGCCGCCCACGATGAGCACGATTCCGGCGACGTAGCGGTCAGAGTATCGGCCCCACCTCAGGCGTAAGCGCGAAGTGGGTTCGCGCCACTGCCCCGTCGACATAGTGGAATGCTAGTGGGGTGAGCCGATTCGTAAAGCCCCTCGTCATTGGCCATCGCGGAGCGAGCGGGCATCGTCCGGAGCACACTCGAGAGGCGTACGAGCTCGCATTCCGGCTCGGTGCAGACGCCGTTGAGCCCGATATCGTGGCCTCGAAGGACGGCGTGCTTGTGCTTCGTCACGAGAACGAGATTTCTGGGACGACGGATGTCGCCGCGCATGCCGAATTCGCTGCTCGCCGCACCACCAAAACCGTCGACGGGCGCGCGGTCACTGGCTGGTTCACCGAGGACTTCACGTGGGCCGAGCTCGACACACTGCGCGCTCGGGAGCGCTTGCCCGCGATCCGCCAGGGCGCCGCAAGTTTCGACGGCACGGGACGCATCTTGCGGCTGCGCGACCTCATGGACCTCATGGATGTTGCGACCGTCGAACTGGGCCGGCCCCTCATCATGGTCGCCGAGATCAAGCACGCGAACTACTTCGAGTCGATAGGACTCCCGCTCGACGAACTGTTTGCTGCCGAGGTTGCGGGGTGGGCGACATCCACCAACATGATTGTTGAAGCGTTCGAACACACGGTGCTGCGACAGATTCGCGAGCGAGGCGTGCCGGGCAAGTACGTTTTGTTGTGCGAGGCGTCCGGTTCGCCCGCCGATCTCGTGGCTCTGTGGGGCACAGCGGCGTTGCCGTACTCGAGGTACTTGACCACCGAGGGGCTCGCCCGCCTCGGGAGGGTCATCGACGGAATCAGCGTCGACAAACGGCTGTTGCTGTCGGAGGATGCTTCGGGCGCCGTCACGGGGCCGACCGACCTCGTCGACCGCGCGCACGCTGCCGGGCTCGAGGTCTATTGCTGGACCCTCCGCCCCGAAAACAAGTTTCTCGCCAAGACTTTTCGCCGCGGAAGCGTGGCGCGCGACTTCGGCGATTGGGAGGGGGAGTTCCGGCTGATCCTCGCAACTGGCCTCGACGGTGTGTTTACGGATCACCCCGACCTCGTGATCGAGGTGCTCGACGCGTAGGCGCCGGTCCGTGCTCCTCTTGTGCCGCCCCTCGCTTGTCCCTGCCAAATGAAGGATGGCCCACCGGATGAGGCGCGTCAGCCCTGAAAACGTGGGGGCCATCCCCCTTTCGTCCTTCATTTGGCACGGGCACCGGGATGCCCGGCTCGGGTCTGCGGATCAGTAGTGGTCGCCCCGAAACACCGCGGCAAGAACCGCGGTCTCGACGTCTTTCCAGGACTCCATGACTTGGAGGTAGCTGAACCGCAACACTCGGTACCCAAGCCGGCTGAGCAACGCGTCGCGCCGTCGGTCAGCTTCGAACTGAGCAGGGTTTGAGTGGTAGGAAAAGCCGTCCACCTCGACCACGAGCCTCGTTCCTATCAGAAAGTCGACTCGT
Source organism: Salinibacterium sp. (assembly GCA_031387145.1). Classification (GTDB taxonomy): domain Bacteria; phylum Actinomycetota; class Actinomycetes; order Actinomycetales; family Microbacteriaceae; genus Rhodoglobus. Next base: position 10,939 of record JANNCX010000383.1, on the reverse strand, counting down.
CCAACCCCGGGAATGTGCACCTGTCGTTCGATGGAGAGGTCGAACTTGCTCATCCAAAACCACCAGATCGACTCGATGCCGGACTCGCAAACACCATCAATTCGGGTGAGCCAAGGTCGATCCTTGAGTGGGCTGGATGCGACGAGCTCTCGCCACTCGGATGCCAACCACGGGCGCTCTCGGAGCACTGAATCCGCAAAGGCCGTAACGATCTCCGCTGGCTGGCACGAGATCGCATGCCTTAGGCACGCGATCGGTTGGAGCAGGAAACGAGTTCCATCATCGTGGTCACCCCAATGGAGGTGTACCCCAGGTCGCTTCACCTCTGCCAGCCTCAGCTGCGCGCTTGTGCGTGCGCGAAGGCGGCACGCGTCGCGAGCCACAGCGACGTGCAGGTCCGTGGAGGGAACCGCCCAAAAACCATGAAGGGCGAGTCCCGAAACGCATGTGATTCGCCCACCGATTCGTGCTGCCTCGCGGAGAGTGGGATGCACGGCCGGATTCGCATACCAGCCTTGCCTTACCCTGACCACCCTTCTTGCTGCGACCGCTTCCGCGAGTTCGCGGCGGGTGTGCCCGTCCGCGTAAAGCTCGAAGGTGGCGGCGAGTCCGCCGCGGCGAATTACTGCGTCAACTACTTGGTTCATGACGCAAATCGTTGCCCGGAGGGAGTGACCGCGGTGCGAGCATCCCGAATCTGCGGAATATTGGCTCGTCGGTGCCGAATGACGGACAAGACGCTCGCGAACCACGAGCTCGCTGGGCGAAAGGCGTCGCGCGCGCGGGCCGTCCTTCATTTGGCACAGGTGCGGGCAGGCACCGCTCGGCGAGACGGAGGATGCCCGGCCGCGAGCCGCGTCATCCGCCGCCCGTAGAATTACCGGGCGATGACCTATGTTCTAGAGCCGTTCGATCACGAACCCCCTCCTCGGGATGGGAGCTTCGACGACGCTTTGCTCGCGGGCCTCAATTCGCAGCAACGCGCGGCCGTCGAATACCGTGGCCAGTCGCTCCTGATCGTTGCTGGCGCTGGGTCGGGCAAGACGAGCGTGCTGACGCGGCGGATAGCCGGATTGCTGCAGAGCCGGGAAGCGTGGCCGAGCCAGATCCTCGCGATCACGTTCACCAACAAGGCCGCGGCAGAGATGCGCGAGCGGGTGCGCGCGCTTGTCGGCGACTCGGCAGAAGGCATGTGGATTTCTACCTTTCACTCGGCGTGCGTGCGCATTTTGCGTCGGCAAGCCGAACACTTCGGCATGAAGCAAAGCTTCACGATTTACGACACGGCCGACTCCCGCGCGCTCATGAAGCGCATCATCAAAGAGCTCGATGCCGACACCCTCGGGTTCACCGCGGGAGGCGCGCTCAGTCGAATCTCGCGCCTCAAGAACGAGCTCACAGATGTCGAGGCGTTCGGTCGAAGCGCGAACCTCTCCGACCCCAAAGAGGCCGTGCTGCTCGAGATCTTCCGCCAATACTCGTCGGCGCTGCGCCGAGCCAATGCGCTCGACTTCGACGACATCATCGCCGAGACCGTGTACTTGTTTCGAGCCTTTCCGGATGTCGCGGCGCTCTACCAAAAGCGTTTCCGCCACGTTCTCGTCGATGAGTACCAAGACACCAACCACGCGCAATATGCTCTGATCCGCGAGCTGGTGCGGGCGCCGGAAGGCATTCCTGCATCATCGTTGACCGTCGTCGGCGACTCTGACCAGTCGATTTACGCGTTCCGCGGCGCGGACATCCGCAACATCGTCGAATTCGAACGCGACTTTCCGAACTCACAAGTCATCTTGCTCGAACAGAACTATCGGTCGACGCAAAACATTCTCGACGCAGCCAACGCCGTCATCTCAAACAATTTCGACCGTAAGGCGAAGAACCTCTTCACGGTCGTCGGGGCGGGCGAGAAGATCGTGGGCTACACGGGCTACTCGGGTCATGACGAAGCACAATTCGTGGCCGACGAGATCGAGGTGCTGCGCTCGGGAGGACTGAGCCTCAACGACATCGCCGTGTTCGTGCGCACCAATTCGCAAACGAGACCGCTCGAAGAGATCTTTATCCGCTCGGCCATCCCGTATCGCATTCCGGGCGGCACGAAGTTCTACGAGCGCGCCGAGATCAAAGACGCGATGGCGTACTTGATCCAAATCGCGAACCCCGACGACGACTTGGCGTTGCGCCGCATCATGAACGTACCCAAGCGCGGCATCGGGCCCGCAACGGAGGCGGCCCTGCAGGCGTACGCCGACCGCATGGGCATGACTCTGCGTGATTCGCTACTGGATGCATCCGCCCTCGGTCTCGGCCCCAAAGTCACCGCCGCGATCGTCGACCTCGGCACCGTCCTCGACGAAGTTTCACGCGCAGCAGAAACCGGCGCGCCCGCCGACATCCTCACGGAACTGCTCAATCGCACGGGTTACCACAAAGCGCTCAAGACGAGCGGTGACGCTCAAGACGAGGCGCGTGCCGAGAACCTCGAGGAGCTCGTTTCGCAAACGAAGGAGTTCCGCACCGTCAATCCGACGGGCACGCTCGTCGAGTTCCTCACAGGCATCGCCCTGTTCGCAGCGGCGGACGAGATCGACGATCATGACGGCTCCGTGTCGATCATGACGCTCCACACTGCGAAGGGGCTCGAGTATGACGCCGTCTTCCTCACGGGCATCGAAGAAGATCTGCTTCCCCACCGCATTTCGGCGAACGAAGCTGGCGGACTCGCCGAGGAACGCCGCTTGTTCTACGTCGGCATCACTCGAGCGCGCAAGCGCCTCTACTTGTCGCTCGCAACATCCCGAGCCAGTTTTGGCGACGTCAGCGTGTCGATGCCGAGTCGGTACCTTCAAGAGATTCCCGCCGAGCTCATCGAGTGGCGGCAGTCGCCGGGGTCGGGATTCAGAGGTCCGAGACGGCCCTCTGCGCTGGGGTCCCGAGGATTCAGCAACGGCCAAGACCTCCCACCTGCCGTCCGAACCAAGACCGAGTGGACGAGCGCGGTTACCGGCGCTGTGCGCGACAACGGCGACTTGACGCTCTCGGTTGGCGAGCGCATCCGTCACACAGACTTCGGGGATGGCACCGTTAACGCCGTGACGGGCGAGGGCTCGAAACGCATCGCCGAAGTTCAATTCGACACCGCTGGCCGAAAGCGCCTCCTGATCAAGATCGCTCCCATTGAAAAAATCTGACGACACGCCCGAGACCAGGGTTTTAGTCCCCAAGGTCCACAATCCCGAGGCGTTACTCGCGAGCACCTTGCGACTCATCCGCGAAGAAATGCAGCTGCCCGAGTCGTTTTCGCCCGAGGTCGAGCGTGAGGCGCGTGAGTCCGTCGAAGCGATGGTCTTGCCTGTTGCCGACCTTACGAGCATCCCCTTCGTCACGATCGATCCCGCGGGAGCAACCGATCTTGACCAAGCCCTGCACCTCGAGCGCGCGGGTGACGGCTATGTCGTGCATTACGCGATTGCCGACGTCAACGCGCTCGTGCCCGGCGGTGGCGCGGTCGATACCGAGGCGCGAGAGCGCGGCCAGACTCTCTATGCGCCCGACGGACGCATCCCGCTGCACCCCACCGTCATCAGCGAAGACGCAGCGTCGTTGCTTGAAGACCGTGAGCGCAGCGCCTACGTGTGGCGATTCGAGTTGGATGCTGCGGCGAATGTCACTGCGACGACCCTGACGCGCGCTCGAGTTCGAAGCCGACACCAGTACTCCTACGCACAAGTGCAAGAGCAGCTCGATTCGGGTGATCCAGACGCGCTCGTGCTCTTGCGCGAAGTGGGCATGAAGCGTGTAGACCTTGAGCGTGAGCGAGGTGGGGCGAGCCTCAATCGTCCCGACGAGGAAGTCATGTTCGTCGACGGTCGATACGCACTCGAACGGCGACGCCCGTTGCCCGTGGAGCAGTGGAACGCCCAAATTTCACTCATGACCGGGATGGCCGCAGCGGGGGTCATGCTTGCGGGCGGCGTGGGCATCCTGCGGACCATGCCGGCGCCGTTCCGGAAGACCCTCGACCTCTTTCGCCGGCAGGTTGAAGCACTCGGTTGCCCGTGGCCAGAAGGCATGGAATACGGCGAATACTTGCGCGAACTCGACCAAAATGACCCGCGCGGCCTCGCTGCGATCCATGCGGCGTCGTCGCTATTCCGAGGCGCCGGCTACGTTGCGTTCGACGGCGCTCCGCCTAAAGAGGTCGAGCAAGCGGCCGTCGCGGCACCGTACGCGCACACGACAGCTCCGCTTCGTCGGCTCGTGGATCGTTTCGTGCTCGTCGTTTGTCACGCGCTGCTGAACAACGAGCCCGTGCCCAAATGGGTTCGTGAGGCCCTGCCGACTATGCCGAAGCTCATGGCTCGAGCGGACGGCGTGGAGTCGCGGTTGGAACGTGCATCCGTCGATGCGATCGAGGCAGCGCTGCTCCTTCCATTCGTGGGCCAGACCTTTGACGTCACGGTGATTGGCGAGCGCGGGGGTGGCGCGGTCATCCAGCTCGTGGATCCCGTCGTGACGGCCACGGTTGAGGGAGCCGCGACCCCTGGTCACGTCGCGAGGGTGACGCTCGAGAGTGCCGACATCGCGACGGGTGCCGTTCGCTTCACCCTCGCCGACTAAAAATTGGCGCGCCGGAACTCCCGCACGTAGTGGCGCATTGGCGCGTGCCTCACACGTCGTGGCAGTCGCGGATACACAGCGCGAGCGACGCGAACGAGTCGCGCGAAGCGGCGTTCGTCGTAGGGCAGGCGGTAGGCCGTGCGCAACTCATCGTCGAGGAGTCCCGCCGTGACGACGCGCGCGATGGGCAGCGAGACCCTCAGCCAGAGCGGCGCGCGCCGCACATGAAGGAGGTCGTGCGCGATGCGCAGGGCCGAGGCATCCACGTGCAGATCGGTGAGCGCGCTAGACCAGTAGTGGGCGAACTCTGAAACGCTCGACGGCCACAGTTCGCGCGGCACTCCGAGCGCTGTCGCGATCACGGAATAGTCGGCAAGGAGCGACTCGGCATCGGCCTCGGCGAGTGGTCCAAAAACGAGCGACCTCACGTGCATCGCTGTGTCGTAGAGCGTCGCGGCGACCCACAACTGAAGGCTCGCATCGTTCGCGTGGGGCACAGGGCGATGCGCCGCGCCGACGTGCCGTGCCACGATCGCGGCTTCCTCGGGCGTTCCGTACACCGTGACGTAAAGGTACGTGAGTGTGCCGCGAAGCCGATCGAGGGGCCGATTCGCGAAGTCGCTGTACTCCGCGACGCCGCGGCCAACTCCGGGATTCGCGACTTGCAGCAGAATGGCTCGGGCTCCGCCCGCGAGCAGGATCGCGTCGGCGGCGACATCCGCTATACGCAAGGGCATGCGTATATTGTCGCGCGGCGTATGGCGCGGCCGCACGCTGACGTCCCGCGTCGTCGCCGTCGTGCCGTCGTCCCACAAACCCGCCGACCCTCCAGTTGTGGCGACCTTGCGCCTAGGTGAGCCCGCCACAAATGGAGGCTCGGCGATAGGCGGGGCACGCTCGCCGCCGCCGACCTCACAGCCCGAAGGAACTGCGGATGTTTAGCCGACCCCACGACCGAACCGCCCACCCCAAGCGGGTAGAGTTCTTCATGGCTAAAGCCGCCGCCCAAGTGGCACTTCGAGAGGCGCTTCCAACCTCTGACGACTAATAGACGCGCGATTGCGAGACTTACGTGGACCTTTTCGAGTATCAAGCTCGGGACCTTTTCGAATCCTACGGAGTGCCGGTTCTCGCCGGTATAACCGCGGACACTCCGGAGGAGGCAAGGGCCGCGGCAGCGAAAATCGGCGGCACCGTCGTCGTGAAGGCGCAAGTGAAGGCGGGCGGTCGCGGCAAGGCGGGTGGCGTCAAGGTCGTGCACAATCCGGATGATGCGGCGACTGCTGCGGAAGCGATCCTCGGCCTCGACATCAAGGGCCACATCGTCAAGCGCGTCATGGTTGCGCAAGGCGCGCGTATCGCCAAGGAGTACTACTTCTCGATTCTGCTTGACCGAGCAAACCGTTCGTACTTGTCGCTGTGTAGCGTCGAGGGCGGCATGGACATCGAAGAGCTCGCCGTCGAGCGCCCCGAAGCTCTCGCGAAGATCGAGGTCAACCCCCTCAGCGGCATCGACCTCGCAACCGCGACCGAGATCGCGCTCGCGGGCGGATTTGACGCCGAGGTTGCCGCGAAGGTCGCTCCCGTACTCGTGAAGCTCTACGAGGTCTACGCCGGCGAAGACGCGACGCTCGTCGAGGTCAACCCGCTCGTACTGACGGAAGACGGCGACGTGCTCGCTCTCGACGGAAAGGTCACGCTCGACGAAAACGCGGGATTCCGTCATCCAGCCCACGAAGCGTTGGAAGACAAGGATGAAGCCGACCCCCTCGAAGCCAAGGCCAAGGTTCACGACCTCAACTACGTGAAGCTCGACGGCGAGGTCGGCATCATCGGAAACGGCGCCGGCCTCGTGATGTCCACTCTCGACGTCGTGAGCTACGCGGGCGAACGCCACGGTGGCGTCAAGCCGGCAAACTTTCTCGATATCGGTGGCGGAGCATCCGCAGAGGTGATGGCTGCCGGCCTCGATGTCATTCTCGGTGACGAGCAAGTAAAGAGTGTCTTCGTCAATGTCTTCGGCGGAATCACGGCGTGCGACGCGGTCGCAAACGGAATCGTCAAGGCGCTCGAGATTCTGGGCGATGCGGCGAGCAAACCCCTCGTCGTTCGACTCGACGGCAACAAGGTCGACGAAGGTCGCGCGATCCTGCTCGCTGCGAACAACCCGCTCGTGACTCTCGCGGATTCCATGGACGACGGCGCTGAAAAAGCGGCCGCTCTAGCTTCGAAGTAAGGCGCATAAATATGTCGATTTTTCTCAACAAGGACTCGCGTGTCATCGTTCAGGGCATCACGGGTGGCGAGGGCACGAAGCACACAGCACTCATGCTCAAGGCGGGCACGCAAGTCGTGGGCGGCGTCAACGCACGCAAAGCCGGCACGACTGTCGAGCATGAGGGCGGCGTAACGCTTCCCGTTTTCGGCACCGTCAAGGAGGCGATGGATGCCACGGCCGCCGACGTCTCGATCGTGTTCGTTCCTCCGGCCTTTGCGAAGGATGCCGTCGTCGAGGCGATCGAGGCCAACATGCCGCTCGTCGTCGTCATCACGGAGGGTATTCCCGTGCAGGACTCCGCCGAGTTCTGGGCGCTAGCGAAGGCCAAAGGTGGCACGACTCGCATCATCGGACCGAACTGCCCCGGCATCATCACTCCGGGCGAGTCACTGGTCGGAATCACTCCTGCGACGATCACGGGCAAGGGACCGATCGGCCTCGTCTCGAAGTCGGGCACCCTCACGTACCAAATGATGTACGAGCTGCGCGACCTCGGCTTCTCGACCGCGATCGGAATCGGCGGCGACCCCATAATCGGCACGACTCACATCGATGCTCTCGAGGCTTTCGAGGCCGACCCCGAGACCAAGGCGATCGTCATGATCGGCGAGATCGGTGGTGACGCAGAAGAGCGCGCAGCCGACTTCATCACGGCTCACGTCACGAAGCCCGTTGTCGCCTACGTTGCGGGCTTCACGGCTCCCGAGGGCAAGACAATGGGTCACGCTGGAGCGATCGTTTCCGCCGGCGCGGGCACCGCGCAGGGCAAGAAGGAAGCCCTCGAGGCAGCAGGCGTTAAGGTCGGCAAGACGCCAAGCGAGACGGCTGCGCTTATGCGTGAGGTTCTCGCGAGCCTCTAAGCAGCGATTTGGCCGTGACCCGCGAAAGGTCACGGCCAAACCTTTTTGGCTACGAGTCGGCGTGCGCCCGCATTTTTGCGGCGACTTCGATTGCGTCACCGTGAGCATCGTCGGACTTCTTGTCAGGACGCGCGATGAACAAGTAAAGCAAGCCCGTGACCATGACGACCGCGAGACCGATGAGTGCGATCCAGTCGTCGACGAACACGCCCGATGATCCTGGCTGGATCAACAGGTAGATGGCAAACAACCCGTAAGCGAGCGCCGCGACATTAATGACGAGGCCCCACGTTCCGAGGTTGAACGGCCCGGCCGGCTTCCATCCCTTCATCCGTTGGCGAAGCGCCGCGAGCACGACTGACTGGAACGCGACGTAAATGCCGAGCACCGCGAACGCCGTGATTTGCACGAGCGAGGCTCCGAGGTACACGAGCACTGCAAGCAAAAGCGGAATTGCGGACGAGACGATGAGAGCTCGTGTTGGCACCTTGGTTCGCGGCGACATATGAGCGAGCCACGTGTGGCCGATGATCATCTTGTCGCGCCCGAAGGAGAACAACAAGCGACTTGAGGCGGCTTGAAGGCTCAACACGCACGACAGGAATGCCGTCACGGCGACGACGAGGAAGATCTTCGCACCGACAACACCGAGCGAGGATTCGAGAATCGCCGGGATCGGGTCTGCGTCGGTTCCGCTCACAATGGCTTGCAGATCGGGCGCCGCCATGACGTAACCCGCGAATGCGAAGAGAGCGGATACTCCACCCACGAGAATCGTCATGACCATCGCTCGAGGCACTCGACGCGCAGGGTTATCGGTTTCTTCGGAGACGTCACCACACGCTTCGAATCCGTAGAACAAGAAGAGACCCGCGAGCGCAGCGCCGAGGAACGCGGTCGCGTAGCTGCCGTCACCCTCGACTCCCATTGAATCGAAGAAGACGCCGAACTCTTGCTTGCGCTGGAAGATCAGCAAGTACAAGCCGACGCCAATGACGCCGATAAGTTCGGCGGCAAATCCGATGCGCACGACTCGAGCGAGAGTCTTGGTTCCTGAAAGATTCAGAAGCAAAGCGACAACGAGGAAAGCGACCGCGAGTGCGAGCCCGATCTCTTTCGTTGCGGGCAGATTGAGCAAGCTCGCGAGAAAGCCCGTGCCGTATTGTGCGACGGCCATGATCGTGACGAGCATCGCCCAGAGGTAGACCCACGCCGCCATCCATGCGTAGCGCTTGCCCCACAGTCTTCGCGTCCACGGATAGATGCCACCTGCGAGCGGGTATTGCGACACGACTTCACCGAAGACGAGAGCCACGAGCAATTGCCCCGCTCCGACGATCACGATCCACCAAATTGACGGCGGCCCACCGATCGTGAGCGCAAACGCGAAGAGCGAATACACGCCAACCAAGGGCGACAGATAGGTGAACCCGAGAGCGAAGTTTGACCACAGGCTCATCGACCTCTTGAAGGAATCGTCATACCCAAGCATCTTGAGATGTTCAGCATCTCCCAGTTGCTTGGTTCTACTTGAATCGTTTGACATTGCGACCTTTCCGATGTGAACGGAGAGTCCCGCGCTCAGGGGTGAACAGCGGACACCTCATTGTGTGTGCCTTAACATACTCGCGCTGCGGAGCGCGCGGCTATAGCCGCGCAATGCAACGTGTACCGTGTCTCCCATGGGGTTTCGGCAGTGGTAATCGATCGACTGCCACACGAGGGCCCGACGCCATGAACCGACGGCTAACTGTGCTGTTCGCGGCGTTCGAAGCCGCTCTCGTCGCGGGCATCGGCATCGCGATTCCGCTCGTGCCGCTCACGGTGTTGTGGGCAGTACAGTTCGGCTTCGGCGTGGATTGGGTTGCGTTCTGGCGCGCATCCGTCGACGTCTGGCTTATCGGTCACGGTGTCGATGTGCGCGTCACGCTCGACCCGGCGATCGCTTCACGTCTGGGGTTCGTGGGTGCGGATCAACCGTTCGCGATCACGATTGCGGCGCTCGGGTTTGCGCTGGTCACGGCGCTGCTCGCCGTGCGCGCCGGTCGGCGCGTCGCCGAAACGCGGTATCCGATCGTGGGGGAGCTCGCGGCCCTTGCGGCCTTCGCGGCAGTCTCGCTCGGCGCGACGTACTCCGCGCTGCACCATCTCGCGCGGCCGTCGATCGTGCAAGGCACGCTGCTTCCCACGCTCGTCTTCGCGATTGGCCTCGCGATCGGAGTGCGCATAACGCGACCAGAACTCGACGATGCTCCGCGGCCGATCCGCACGTGGATCGCGCAATGGCCCCCGCACATTCGAGGAGTCGTGGGCACGGCGTTTCGCGGCGGGGCTGCTGCTGTGGCATCCGTGATCCTCGTCGCTTCGCTCGCGACGACGGTCGCCATTGTCGTCTCGTACGCGCGCATCATCACGCTCTACGAGAGCCTTCACACCGAGGTTTTTGGTGGCTTTGCCGTCACACTTGGCCAAGCCGCGTTTCTCCCTAACTTTGTGATCTGGGTCGCGAGCTGGTTTGTCGGCCCGGGATTCGCGATCGGCACGGGGTCGGCCGTCGGACCGCTCGGCACCGCGCTCGGGCCCATTCCAGCGATTCCGATTCTTGGCGCGCTGCCCGCGGGACAATTGAGTTTCGGGTTCGTCGGACTCGTCGTTCCCGTCGTCGCAGGGTTCATCGTTGGAGCCATCACCCACAGTCGTCGAGGTGATGAAGGCGGCGCAACTGGAGCGGCCACGGCGATCGGGATGGGCATCGTTGGCGGCGTAATCCTGGGACTGCTCGCATGGTTTTCGGGCGGTTCGGCTGGCCCTGGACGATTGCAGGATGTCGGGCCAAATGCGTGGGCCGTGGGCGGTTGGGGCGCGATCGAATTTAGCGTAGGAGCCTTCCTCGGAATGCTCGCCGCGAGCCGTCGCTCGAGCGCGAAGGCCTCGACGGCACCGCGATAGGCTTTCGAGGTGCTTTCACTCGTGGTTCTCATCTCGGGGGGCGGGTCGAATCTCCGTGCACTTCTTGAGGCATCTCAAGACGCGGAGTTTCCCGCTCGCGTCGTCGCAGTCGGTGCAGATCGAGACGCTGACGGATTCGAACACGCGGAGCACTACGGCATCCCGACGTTCTCGCTCGCAGCATCAAATTTCGCCGACCGCGAGTCGTGGGGGGATGCCCTGCTCGAGC
>JANNCX010000356.1:0-2562 GCA_031387145.1 Salinibacterium sp. | reverse complement strand
GCGAGGAGCCGGTCGAATGGATCGCGGTGCTCCCACGCGAGCCGGCCGGCGAGGAGTGCGTGGTTGCTCGAGATGGGCAGAGTGCGAGCGTTCAAGTGTCGCAATTGATCGTCGAAAGTCAGCAGAAGGGCCTCGACGCCGGGCAGTTTTCCGACGCGGTGTTTTGTCGCGAGTTCAAACGGTGTCACAGCTGAAACGTAGATCTCGTTAAGCGGAGCCTGGATCTCACGAAGCGCGGCCGCGGGAATGTGACTAGGCGCTCGCAGAGCCCACAGCACCGCGTGAGTGTCAAGCAGTAATCTCAACGGCCCTCCCATAAGCGCAGTTCTTCCTCGGGAAGTGGATCCCAGAAGGAATCGGGGATGTCGCCACCCGCCATAAAGCCAAGTTCGCGCTGCGCGGGCTCGAAGGCGACGAGTCTCGCGATCGGCTTGCCGCCGCGCGCGATCACGATGTCCTCGCCTGCCTCGACGCGCACGAGAAGCTCGGAGAGTCTCGTTTTCGCATCTTGCACGTTGAATTGCTCAGTCATGTTGACCAAGTTTAGTTGACCAACCATTGTGATGCTAGATAGCAAACTCGCCGAGTCCGACCCAACGCACTCCCTCGTCGTGACACAATAGCGGCCCGCGGGTCGCGATCGAGCCGGCCGCCCCCGAAGCTCGAAGCATGCGCAGCCACGCGCAGTCACTTGAGGTAAGCTCGCCCGACCCTGGCCGTTCGAAAATCGTCACGACCGTGGCCGCGCCGATGCCGAGGGTGACAGTACGCACCATTTGCTCAAGCCATTCGGAGTCATCTGGTTCGGGTTGCTCCGGCACGTAAGCGGGCATCAGCGTTGGCAGTTGGCACTCGTTGGAGTCGAGAAACATCAGCCAGACCTGTCGCGAGTTCGCGGTGCCGAGCAGAGACTCGATCCGCTCCCGCAGATCATCGTCGACTCCGAGGGAGACGTCGTGGGTGTCGAGGTATTTGGGGATGGATGCCATGACTCGAGTGTTGACGCCGCGCGAGGCACGTGGAATCCGTGCGTGCGATGTGTGGAGAAATGGGCGGTGTCAGGGCTGTGTAGGAAGCTCCTCCGCCGCTGGCGTCGGCCGTGACATTCGCCGCGTTGCGGCAAGTATCGCCGCGGGTGCGAGCGGCGCGACGAGCACATAGAACGCACTCGGCTCACCCAAAACGATCGCCTGATACAGCAAGAGCGCCGCTGAATTGGAAACGTACGTGATGACCGCGAAGAGCATCCACTTCAATCGAAGACCGAGCAGCAAGACGAGCGCGATGTTGAGCAAGAAGGGAGCAATGAAAAGACCCTGAGTGCGCAGACTGAGGTTCGCGGGGTCGGCGAGATTTGCGCCGAGTGCGATCGCGATGATCACCGAGACGATCGCGTAACCAATGAAGGCGAAGGATGCCGCGGCCACCGCTCCGACTATCCCGCCAAAGGCGGGCGGGAGTGCGGCGAGAATCCCCTGCGGAAACCGAACGAGCGCCCACACGAGCACGCTGAACACGAGGGTTTGCACGAGTATCTCGGGCAAACCGAAGAGGTGGTACCACAGCGGAATTTGGCTATAAACCAAACCCTCGAGGCTCGATGGGGACGCCGCCGGCGTACTGACGATACCGATGACGACAACAAGCAGCCATAACCACAGCCAACCCAGACGCGTATCGAGTGAGCGCCTAAACGGCAGCAACACGAGTCCGAACAACACGCCTCGAACGACCTGCACGATAGGCCCCACGTAGAGAGCCGTCGAGCCGAATTCGACCATGTAGTCACGAATGACGGGCTGTTCGAAGGCCGCGCGGTAGTCCAAGAGGTTCGAGAATACGAGTCCGGCGAGAAGGTAGGTGACGACATGGATCACCGTCGCACGCGCGACGAACATGGCTGGCATCATGAGTCGACTGTACGCACGCGTCGCAGAATTCGACGGGGCTAAAGTCCCGCCTTCGTACCCGCCCGCTTTGGGGTGAGCGCCAGAGTCCCTCCATTGATAGACATGACTCATGACTGTGATCGACTATCTCGCGACCGAACCGCCCGCCGCCGATCGTGAGCGCCTGCGTCAGCTTCGCGTACACACCGCTGAGGCGTGGGCTCTCGCAGCGAGCCCCGTCTGGATCACGGGCGTACTACTTGCAGTGCAACTGCTCAACGGCACCGAACGCCTCGCGGGCTCGATCACGCTTTTCATCGGAATTCTGCTCACCGCGCTACTCACGGTTCGCGACCGCGCTCGCCTCGTCAAGAGTGGACAAGCGGATGCCGCATCCGTCGGATGGTGGCTCTTGACCCCGCTCGTCTACCTCATCATCCGCAGCACGCGAGTTGGGGGCTGGTCGGTCGTCGTGCTCCACGCGATCCTGACTGCTGCCGTGATCACGGCGCTCGTCGCGACGAATGGTGCTGTGCTCGCGCGTTAGCGTGATGACCAGGTATTGCAGTAGGGCCTATTGGAACCAGGGCGGATAGACCGCAACCTTGGTGTCCCCCACGAGCTCACGAACTCGGTCTCGCATGGGCTCGTTCGCGACGCCGATCAATTGCAG
>JANNCX010000355.1:0-6325 GCA_031387145.1 Salinibacterium sp. | reverse complement strand
CGCCGACCCGGTGCCGCTGGCATCGTGCTCGCGATAGCCACGTGGATCAAGGTGTGGCCCGCAGCGATCGTCGTGGCCGCCGTCATCGCATTTCGGGATCGGCTGCGCGTCGTCGCGGCGGTTCTCGGGGTGTCCGCCGTGGTCCTTGTCGCGTCGCTTTTGATCGGCAGCGGTGGGAATGTCTTGAGCTTCATCACGCAACAAGCGGGTCGAGGCCTTCAAGTAGAGGCGCCCGTGAGCACGCTGTGGCTGTGGCGCATTGTCGCGGGGGAGCCCAATACCTTCATCTACTACGACCGCGACATTCTGACCTATCAAGTGAACGGCAATGGGGTCGACGTGTCGGTGATGCTCATGACTCCGCTGCTCGCGATCGTGATCGGTATCGTCGTTTGGCTTGGCATTCACGCGGCTCGACGTGGCGCGGAACCTGGCGATCTATTCGCTCCGCTCGTGCTCGCTCTCGTGAGCGCGCTCATCGCGTTCAACAAGGTGGGTTCACCGCAATTCGTGAGCTGGCTTGCTGTTCCGATCATCGTCGGCGTCGTCGCGAGCGCTGCGGGTTTGGGCCCGTCGTTCCGGGTGCCCGCAACTCTCGCGCTCGTCATCGCCGCGCTCACGCAATTCGTCTATCCGTACTTGTACTCGTGGCTACTCGTGGCAAACCCCGTCATGGTCAGTGTGCTGACGATTCGCAACGCACTGTACTTTGTGTTGCTCGCGTGGGCGATCGTCACCGTCGCGCGCGCAAAGGGCACCCCGAGCATTCTCGGGGCGGCTGCCTAGAACTGCCGTGGAACGTCCGACTCGACAAGAATGCCGTCTTCGATCGCTCGCTTGCGCAGTGCCACTTTCGTTCCGACGTCGAAGCCAGCGACGCGATACTTCTCGCGAATTCGCTTGAGGTAACTCTTCGCAGTCTCTTCGGAAATGCTCAATTGGAATGCCACGGACTTGACGGGCTCGCCGCCACCGTAGAGGGCCATGACGCGGCGTTCTTGAGCGCTGAGCTTGGGCGAGCCGCCCACTTCACCTGAATTGAGAGCGAGGTCGAGCTCCGCTGAAACGAAGGAAATGCCCTGTGACGCTGCCCGGATCGCTTCGACGATCATGCCGGCGTCTTCGCTCTTCACGAGATAGCCGAGTGCCCCCGCCGCGAGCGCCTCGCGAACGACGTTGGGTTCGGAGTATGTGCTCATGAGCACGACCTTGACGCCCATGGTCTTGAGTGTGTTGATCTTGAGCGATACGGGAATGTTGTCTTTCAAGTCGAGGTCGAGTAGCACGACGTCGACGGGAAACTCGGGATGAAGCGTGAGCTCAGGCCACGTTGGAACGGCCGCGACCATGTCGATGTCAGAGGCGGCGTTGCGAATCCACTCGGTGAGTGCCCCCAAGAGCATTCGATGGTCATCGACGAGCGCGAGACGGATGCGGTCAGTCACAGTTTTTCCCCTTGATTGTCTTCTTCGATGTTGTCATTGATCGGCGGGATTCTCGACGTGGCACTCAATATCGACCCTGAGGCTCGAGTTATGAGTGGAGTCACTGTACTGCCCCACTCGACTGATCGCCTCCCACGTCGATGGATCGACGCGATTTCGCGCTACTCCCGTCGTTGAAATGACGATAGGTATCGCAATTCTGCGGCCGAGTGGAGTCTCGACGGATGTTGTCGCCGGCCCGACGGCAATGTTGACGGTTCGGCTCGCCCCGACCTTGGCGGTGTCGCTCACGAGGAGCCACGCGGTCGAGAGCAATCCGTCGCGCTGGGAGGGGTCGAGGAGGCCGGCGAGGCTGCCCTTGTCTGTCAGGGTCACGGCTTTTCCCAGCATGTCCGACTCCGTGATCGCGTGGTAGAGCCACGTCTCGCGTCGACCTTCAATGAGGTGCAAGCGAAGTTCGGTCGCGAGGGATGCCGCTGTCGATGCCGTCTTGGGGTCGAGGGGTAGTTTCACCTTGCCCGTGGAGACCGAGTCGAGAAGTTCCTCAGCAGCGAGGTCGAGCCGCGCGAGTTCTTCAGACGCGAGCATTCCGACGGCGAATCTCGGGGCAGAGACGGTGCTCTGCACGAGCACACGGTCGAGTTCAACTTGCACGAGCCGACGGAAACCGCTCACGATGAACACGCCCAAAACCGCGGGTAAGACGGCGACCGCAAGTGCCGTGACCTGATCGGCGAGGATCTCGACCCGAAGGCTCCCATTGAGAGACATCGCTACGACGAGCACAGTGCCGAGTACGCCGACCGAGATGAGAATGCCGAGCGTGGGCCTGAGGGTCAAAACGATAAGCAGAGCCATTCCCACGGCGATCGCTGCCGTCGCTGTCTGCCCGATGTTGGCGAGCGGCCACACGGCATACAGGTCCAATGCGAGCGCAGCGGCGAGGCCCATAAGAAAGAGCGCGAATATCCAGCTGGGCAATTGGTCACCGATAACTCGCGCCGCGACGAAGGTCGCGACGACCACGACCGCGAGAACGAGCCACGCGATGAGTGCGGGAATCGGGTCGGGGTACGTGTCCCACAGCGCGATGAACCAAACGAAACCGTAGATGCAGCCGAGTCCGCATACGACCGCGGCGCCGATGCCGATGAACCCCGTGCCGAGGCTTGAGCGCCGGGGCGTCACAGCGCGAATTACTCGGCGCGTGGCATCCGCTTCCCGACGTCGCGGTTTCACTCCGATGATCGCGCCGAGCGTGTTTTCTTCGGGAAAGCTCACCGTGGCACCTCCAGAACGACCGTCGTGCCGGCGCCAGGCGACGAGAACAAGCGAGCTTTGCCGCCGACTTCTTTCAAACGCGCGACGACGGAATCCTTGAACCCCAGTCGCGCGGAGTCGACGTCGTCGAGAGTGAATCCGACGCCTGAGTCGGTAATCATCGCTCGCACCATCGACTCGTCGTCGGTGATCGTCACGTGGGCTTCAGTGACGCCCGAGTGTCGTCGCACATTTTCGAGGCACTCAGCGAGAGCCAAGAGGAATGCATCGAGCACCTCAGTGGGCAGCAGTACTTGGCCCGTTCCGTGCCAGCTCACCTCGAGCCCCATTCGCCCGAAGCGTTGCTTGACAGACTCGAGCGTTGTGCCGAGAACCGTTTCTTCGACGCGCTCTAGGTTGTACGCACCCGAGGACTGGGGTGTGGGCGTCGCGCCGAGTCGCAATTGCCTGAGCAATCGCGCATCGTCGGCCGCTTGCTGGCGCATAGCCTCCGGTGCAACGCCAACGCCCGAGTGAGCCAAGAGGGTGAGGGTCGCGAGCACCGTGTCATGGAGGAGCCGCGCTCCTTGCCGACGCTGCGCTTCGGTCTCGCTTGCTTGCCTTTCGGCTCGATGCGCGCGACCAATGCTCGCGATTCGGCGAGCAGCTTGCGGCACGCCAGCGCTGATCCAAAATCCGACGATCGTCGCTAGAGTCCAGCCGAGAGTCAGGAGGGGGAGCACTTCAATCGGTGAGACGGTCGGAGCGAGGGTAATGGTTGTGATGGCGGTGGTCGCGATGAACCCCGCCGCGAGGATGAGTCTACGAAGGGGCTCCGTCGTGAGCACGATGGCGAAGGACGCGAGCGAACCCGCCGCGAGTTGCGAAGCGGACGAGACGCCGGCGGCGCTTGGTGCACCCGAAGTGAGGATCGACATGGCGCCGATGGCGACAATTCCCACACCCATTCCGGCCGAAATCCATTTTAAGGAGCGGCTGCGGCCGAGCCAGAACTGGCAAAAAGCGAGGGCAGCGTAAAACGGCAAGCAGAAGAAATAGGCGACCGAGTCGACCGCTCCGGGAATGCTCAAGCACACGAGCGAGACGACAGTAAAGCTCAAGCCGTAAACGCGTGCTGTGCGTTGGAGCAGCCGATCGCGCTCCTTTGCTATGAGGTCCATTTGTGCACATGTTCGCATACGATGCCCCACAATTGGGGGTGCCTCACCGGGTAAGTGCACTACTTTCCTGCCAGTAGTGTCGAAGCTACAGAGGGGCTCGCGGATTCGTCCGCTGTCACACATATCTGAAACGGTCACGGGGTCCTAGCTCCGTTGACCGAATCGGTGTTTCAACCCGAGTGAATGCGCCAGGTCGGTAGCGAGCTTTTCCGACCTAGACCGGGGGTTGCCAGGAGCCGCAGCGCACGTTGCGGCTCCGCCCGTCTGACTCTTGTCGCTACGGCAAGCCGCAATAGTCGGCGTAGAAGTCGTACAAACTCGCGCGCACATCGTCGCTCACGGCAATGAACAAACGGCCGGCTGTGCCATCGGTTGTTGACACGTCGAACGCAAAGAAGGTGCCGCGTTTGTCTTCAGCAATTGCGTGCGGGTCACATCGGTTCGGAATCAATCTCACGGGGATGACGGTCGCTTGCGTCGATGCGTCGATCTCGAGTTCGACGTCTTCCTGGTAGACCGGGTTGCCCGAAGGGTCCACGAGGCTCAAGAGCACTGTGCCCGTGACGAAGTGAATCGTGAGACTGCCCGTCGCCGACGTCGGCTCCACGGTGAAGTTGATCGTCGCTGGGGCGTGGGCGCCGGGCATCCACTCGACAACCGACGGTGCCTCGATCGCGGCGTGTTGCGCGACCGACACCGAGAGACAATCCTCGGCGCTAATCGCGTCTAGGCGAGAGCTTTCGTCGGCTGGGACTACTCGAGCCGACCCCGTCTCGCCCGTCGCGAGCGTGAAGTCAAGCGCGACCACGTCGGTCGGCTCCAGACCGTCGCACACCGGTGGGGCGAGCAGAACCTTTAGGTCGCGTGCTGCTCCCGGCGGGATCACTTGCGGCCGGTCCCACACCGCGTCGCTCGCAAACCGGCTCGATTCGAGCGCCGCGCGCGTGATCGTGAGTGGCTCGTCGGTGCCATTGCTCACTTTGAGTTCGAGCTGACGGATTCCGTAATCGAAGCGCGTCTGGAAAACGGATACCGATACGTCGTCGGGCAAGGCGGTCGCTGTGGGAGCGCACCCACTCGTCAGAAGGGCTAGAGCGACGACCCCCGCACCGAGAAACTTCATGCTTGCAATAGTCGCAGTAACTGCGAGCCAACAAGCCGATCTTCGATGAGGAATCCGTCGTGCCCGAATTGCGAACTGATCACGTGGGGCTCGTCGCCATCAATGTTGCTGGGCGTAAGCAAGGCAAGGTGCTCTTGATTGAGAACGGGAAAGAGCCGGTCGGTGTCGATTCCGAGAATGAGGGTCCGAGCAGTGATCCGCGAGAGTGCTTGAGCTGTGCCGCCGCGTCCACGCCCGATGTCGTGTGAGTTCATCGCCTCAACTAGCCGAAGGTAGCTATTGGCGTCGAACCGTCGAGTGAACTTGTTGCCGTGGTAGTCGAGGTAGCTCTCGACGGCGTAGCGCCCACCATCGCCTAGCGGGCTCATTCCGCTTTGCCAACTTCGTTCGAACCTCTCGTTGAGTTCGCTCGGCGACCGGTAGTTGAGAAGCGCCATGCGCCGAGCGAGCGCGAGGCCCCGGTGTGGCCCCTCGCCGTCGGCCGCGTCGTAGTAATCGCCGCCCGCGAACGCCGGATCCATGCGGATTGCCTCGAGTTGCACGGAGTTGAGGGCGATCTGATCGGCATTCGAGATCGCGGGAGCCGCGAGAACGGCGACGCGGTCAAGGCGATCGGGATAAGAGACAGCCCACTCGAGGGACTGCATTCCGCCCATCGAGCCGCCGATAACTGCGGCCCACTTTTCGATTCCGAGCGCATCCGTGAGTGCGAGTTGCACTCCGACTTGGTCGCGAATCGTCACGAATGGAAATCGCGAACCCCACTCGGTGCCATCGGGCGCGTGAGACGCGGGCCCCGTCGTTCCTTGGCAGCCGCCGAGCATGTTGGGTGCGACGACAAACCAGTCGTGTGTGTCGATGGCTTTGCCGGGGCCCACGATTCCGCCCCACCAGCCGCCAGTCGGATGCCCGGGCCCGGGATCGCCGACAAGGTGGCTGTCGCCCGTGAGGGCGTGCACAATCAGAACCGCGTTGCTGCGATCGGAATTGAGCGTGCCAAACGTCTCGAAGGCGACTCGCACAGACGGCAGCTCGTCGCCATGTTCGAGCGCGAAAGAACCGATCGACACGAATTGACGATCGCCAGGATGGTCGCCTTCGCGCCACGCTCCCGTCGCGGGCGGCTTGCCGAGCACCGATCGCGCGTTGGCTTCGGTTACGAAGGCCGACGGCACCGTGTCTTCGGGTGTTTGCCAATCCATGTCGACTCAAGTATCCCCATAAACGCAAAGGCCCCCGTCATTGTTACAACGACGGGGGCCTTTCTTGGCGTGGTTAGACGCGAGCGTTTGCCGCCGCGATCTGTCGAGCGGCGG